>OMVI01000060.1 GCA_900314455.1 uncultured Prevotella sp.
TAAAGCTTTTCAGGAAGCAAGTAAAAAAGATGTAAACCAATTCAGTAATAACAAACCAAACCGTGTGAAGTAATATCAGGCATAGTCAGATGGTTACCAAAAGGTGAGGTTTTGGCTCGCAAAAGATAAGGTTTTGTCGTGCAAAAGGTGAGGTTTTACGAGCCCAAAGATGTGGTTTTGCGGAGGCGCTGTGGGTCAGTGGGTTAGGATGGGGTGAGGAGACGGGGGCGCACTGCGAAAAGTCTTGACTTGGGGGATAGACTGGGATAGACTTGGACAGACAGAGACAGACAGAGACAGACAGAGACAGACAGGGACAGACAGGGACAGACAGGGACAGGCAGGGACAGACAGAGACAGACTTGGACAGACAGAGACAGACAGGGACAGACAGGGACAGACAGGGACAGACAGGGGATAAACTTGGATAGGTAACAAGACCTTCCCCCCTTGGGGGAGGCTTGGAGAGGTCGTACCTTGAGGTCCTAAGGCTCGGCTTTCATGAAGGTCCCCACCCTACTAACTATTTCCTTGCGCTTGTTGTGGCGGGTGCGGAGGACGAGGAGGTATGTGCCGGAGGGAAGGCGGGAGACGTCGATGCGGCTGGAAGCGAGCGCACGGACGGGGACGGAGAGGACGACCGTGCCCTGCAAGGTCATGATGTCGAACACTGACGATGCCGACGGGAGGGTGTCGAGGAGGAGGAAGCCAGCGGAGCAGCGGAGCTCCCCGGGGGCGAGAGGCTTGGGCTGATAGCTTTGGACGGGTGCACTCTCGTCGCCGAAGCGGTTCATGGACGTGACGGCAAAGTAGTGGGGCAGCCACGACGCGGTGCCGGTGATGTTGACAACGGAGCCTTCGAAGCGCGGCAGGACGAGGTTGCGGGCATCGCTGACATCGACGGGCCACGAGTCGGAGGCATATATATTATAATAATGTGAAGTGCCGTTGATGACGAGTTTGCCATCCTTCACCTCAATGGACGTGGGCGCCGACGGTAGTTGGTGGGGCACGCTGCCCGACTGTGGGACAAGGGCGGGGTACGGAGCATAATGGTTTGACGTGAAATCGTATATTCCCTTGCAGTTGTCGAGGAAGAACTTGGCACGGAAATGGGCAGTGCCGATGCCCAGCTGGCGCGTGAACATCATCTCGCGGGCTATGTCGTCGAGGCGCCAGCCGTAGCCTCCGCCTTCACGCTCGTCGAGGAAGTAAGTGCCAAGACCGCTGACGACGTTTCCGCCGTAGGAGTGTTCAGCCCAGTCGACAGCAAAGGGATAGTAGTCGTTTCCACGGAAATACATCATCGGATAGATTTCGTCGGCGAGTCCCGTGAGCAGCCACAGGCGCACGTCCTGCGAGACACGGTCGCGCGCGTTCCAGTTATGCGACGAGTAGCGGGGCATGTCGGCGTACTTGCCGATTACCGAACAGCTCACCTTGACCCACGGTTTCTCAGCCTTGACAGCATCGTGAACCTCACGTACAATTTCCGTTATGCGACCACGGCGCCAATCGGCAATGTACTGAGTCTTGGGCCGTGGCATCGCCTCCGGGTAGCGGATGTAGTCGAGGTGCACTCCGTCGATATCGTAGTGCGTGGTCACCTCACGAGCCAGCGACGCGATTAGATTAGCCGATGACGGGGCACCGGGGTCGAGATAGGAGTCGCCGTTGAGCTTCAGAAGTTTGTATCCCCTGGCTTTGAGTCGCTTGGCAGCATAGCTGTCGGTGTGGCCCACGGGCACCGCCACTATCCACGCTTGTATCTCCATGCCCCGTTTGTGGCACTCGCTGACGGCAAAGGCGAGGGGGTCCCAGCCCGGGCTTCGTCCCGCCGTGCCCGTCATGCATGCGTCCCACGGACAGATAGCCGAAGGATAGACGGTGCTGGCGCGGACGACACACTGGAAAAGGATTGTGTTTATATTTGCCGCACGGCATTTGTCAAGTATTGTCAGCAATTCCTGTTTTTGTCGTCTGACAGCCAAAGGACTGTCAGCCATCGTGTGCGGCCAGTCGAGTCCGAACAGAGTCGTAAGCCACACGGCACGCACCTCGCGCTTGGGGGCTTTCGGCGGCTGTGCGGCGGCTGTGAGTACCAGCACGAGCAATAGCGATATGGATAGAAACTTTCTCATTTTCGTGGCAAAGGTAATGAAACTTCTTGGTTGTTTCAAATTTAATCTGTACCTTTGTCGAAATTTCGGAACAATTTAAAAAACTAATAATAAACCGATGATATCGTTTACGATTGCCCTTCTGGCTCTCATTGTGGGCTACTTCCTCTACGGTAAGTTCGTTGAGCGTGTATTCCAGCCTGACGACCGTCCCACTCCTGCCGTTGCTATGGCTGATGGTGTCGACTACATCGTCATGCCAACGTGGAGGGTCTTCATGATTCAATTTCTTAACATTGCGGGCACCGGTCCTATCTTCGGCGCTATCATGGGTGCATGGTATGGTCCTATGGCATACCTGTGGATTGTGCTCGGATGCATATTCGCGGGAGCCGTCCACGACTACTTCTCGGGCATGCTATCGGTACGCCACGGCGGCGCCAACCTGCCTGAGCTGGTCGGAATTTACCTCGGCAGCACCACAAGGAAGGTCATGCTGGTATTCTCGGTCATCCTGCTGATGATGGTGGGAGTCGTCTTCGTACTCTCCCCGGCGCTCATCCTGGGCGACATCTGCCTGACAACGACGTCGTGGATCATCATCATCTTCGCCTACTACGTGGTCGCCACGATGCTTCCTATCGACAAGATTATCGGTAAGATATACCCTATATTTGCCTTCGCGCTGCTGTTCATGGCTGTTGCGCTGATGGTTTGCCTCTACTTCTATCACCCTGCACTGCCTGAGGTGTGGACCGATATGACAGCATACACTCAGCAGCACGACTCTGCCGGACTGCTCGGGCTCGTTGCCTACTTCAAGCGCAACCCGCTGTTCCCGTGCCTGTTCCTCACCATCGCGTGCGGTGCAATCAGTGGTTTCCACGGTACGCAGAGCCCGCTGATGGCACGTTGCCTGAAGAGCGAGAAGGTTGGCCGTCAGGTTTTCTACGGTAGTATGATTACGGAAGGTGTCGTAGCCCTCATCTGGGCAACTGTTTCGATGTACTTCTTCTACTACGGAGGGTGGAAGGACGTTGCCAACTCGGTTGACGCAAACACCGTCAACACGTTCATGGCACAAGTTCACAACCACGGCGGGAAGAGTCTCATCCAGTTCTTCTCGGCTCCTAAGGTTGTCGAATATATCTGCGTCGGATGGCTCGGAGTGTTCGGTGGTATCCTTGCCGTGTTCGGTGTCGTTGCCGCTCCTATCACAAGCGGTGACACAGCGTTCCGCAGCGCCCGCCTAATAATTGCCGCAGCGCTCGGTCTCAACCAGAAGAGCATACGCAAGCGCTTCTACATTGCAATCCCGATGTTCGCCGCTGCAATAGCATTGCTTGTATGGCAGATTGAGGACCCGAATGGTTTCAACACGATATGGAACTGGTTCGGATGGAGCAACCAGTCGCTTGCAGTGTTCACTTTGTGGACAATAACCATTTACCTGGTACAGAAGAACAAGCCGTTCTGGATTACGCTGATACCGGCTTTCTTCATGACGACGGTTTGCTCGACGTTCCTCTTCGTCAGTGAGCAGGCTTTCGGCACATGGATTCCGCGTCCGGTCGGCTACGCAACAGGCATCGTCAGCCTCATAATATCAATTGTATGGTTCGCCGTTTGGTTCCGCAAGTACACCAACAAGCGCCGCGAGGCTGAGTTGCAGAAAAATTAATAACACAAAAAAAGTAAATCGAATTTATGAAAAAGTTCACATTGCTCTTGGTGGCACTGCTCATGACGGTTGCCGCCAACGCCCAGTTCCAGGCCGGCAAAGCCTACCTGGGAGCATCGGTAACGGGGCTCGACCTTCACTATAACGGACAGGACAAGCTCAGTCTCGGCGTAGAGGCAAAGGCTGGGGTGCTGCCTTGGGACAACCTGATGCTGCTTGGCACTGTCGGTTACCATCATAATGGCGACGACGACGTTGCCGACGAATTCAAGGTTGGCGTTGGCGGACGCTACTACATCACGCAGAACGGACTGTACCTTGGCGTCAACTGCAAGTTCGTGCATGCCAGCCACGACTACAACGACTTGATGCCGGGTGCCGAAGTGGGCTATGCTTTCTTCATAAACCGTTCGGTGACAATAGAGCCGGCAGTGTATTACGACCAGTCGTTCAAGAAGAGCAAGTACTCGACCGTTGGACTCAAGGTGGGACTGGGCATATACCTCTTCGACGATAAGTAAACCAATTCATGCAGGAATATCCATCAGCCCTGCTGGAGAAGGCTGTCGAGGAGTTTGCCAAACTGCCCGGCGTGGGCAGGAAGACGGCACTGCGGCTAGCGCTGCACATACTGCGGCAGCCTGCCGGCGATGTCGACGAGTTTGTCGATGCGATAAGTCACTTCCGCCACGACGTGCGCCACTGCAAGATATGCCACAACATAAGCGACGAGGAGGTGTGCCCGATTTGCTCCGACAAGTCGCGCGACCGCTCCACCGTTTGTGTGGTGGAGAACGTGCAGGACGTGATGGCGGTGGAGAATACGCAGGAGTACCACGGTATGTACCATGTCCTCGGGGGTATCATTTCGCCTATGGACGGCATCGGACCGGGTGACATCGAGGTCGATTCGCTTGTCGAGCGTGTCGAGCAGGGTGGCATCAAGGAGGTCATCCTTGCGCTGGCGAGTACCATGGAGGGCGACACTACGAACTACTACATTTCGCGTAAGCTGGCGCATACTGGTGTCAACATCAGCGTAATAGCCCGTGGCATCAGCGTTGGCGATGAGCTCGAATACACCGATGAGGTCACCCTCGGCAGGGCAATAATGAACAGGACGAAACTGAGATAACCCGACTTGGCGCAAGGAGGCATTCGGTATTTAAACATTCTCCCCTTGGGGGAGGCATTTATTGCTTGTTTTTTTATGCGACACACACGTGACATACTGATGGCTGAGCTGTGGACGTCGGTGATACTGACGGCACTGACGGTTCTGCTGTTCGAAACAAACATACTGCTGCCGGGCGCGTTCTCAGAGGACGACCAGGCACAACTGATGGCGGGTATCTTAATGATACTCGTCGTAATCGGCTTCATCCCCCTGTCGCTGTACCTGTTCAAGATTAGATACGTTCACGAACAGCTTACGTCCGACGAAAGTCTTGCGCCGCGGCGGCTGCTGCTCTGGGGAACGATACGCATGATGATGCTGTGCCTCCCCATGTTCGTTTGCATGATACTCTACTACATCTTCGGCGAGAATGTCCGCTTCTTCTACCTCTCGGTGATATGCGCCCTGTGCCTGTTCATGGTATATCCCAACCTGAGCCGGTGCCTTGCCGAAACAGGAATCAACTCGAAGGCGAAGGACTACGACCCGGACCCCAACGACGACAATCCCCGTTCGTATTGAATCAGTTACATATTATATCTATAGAATGAAACTGAGCATTATCATAGTCAACTACAATGTCAAGTTCTACCTTGAGCAATGCCTCACCAGTGTGAAGCGTGCCATCGAGAACATCGACGCCGAAGTGTATGTAGTCGACAACCACTCGCGCGACGGTTCCGTGCCTTTCCTGGAACGCCGCTTCCCTCATGTCCACTTTGTCTCAAGCAACCACAACCTTGGTTTCGCACGTGCCAACAACATCGCCATACGCGACTCGGAAGGCGAATACGTGCTGTTGCTCAACCCCGATACGTTCATCGGCGAGCATACGCTGGAGCACTGCGTGGAGTTCATGGACGAACACCCTGACGCGGGGGCGTGCGGTGTGAAGATGCTCAACACCAACGGCGAGAAGGCGAAGGAGAGCCGACGCGGCATTCCGGACCCGCTGACGGCGTTCTACAAGATGTCGGGACTCTGCGCGCGCTTCCCCAACAATCCGAAACTTGGCCATTACTACATGGGTGGACTACCGTGGGACAAGGCTTCGCAGATAGAAGTGGTGAGCGGAGCATTCTGTATGCTGCGGCGTTCGGCACTCGAAAAGGTGGGACTGCTCGACGAGGACTTCTTCATGTACGGCGAGGACATCGACCTCAGCTACCGTGTACTGAAGGGGGGCTACAAGAACTGGTACCTGCCCTACCCCATCCTGCACTACAAAGGCGAAAGTACGCAGAAGAGCTCGTTCCGCTACGTCCACGTCTTCTACGACGCAATGCTCATCTTCTTCCGCAAACACTACGGCCATCTGTCGTTCTTCCTCGGTATACCAATCAAATTCGCGATATACATGAAGGCTCTGTCGGCACTCGCCGGTATGGGCTACCACCGCATGACGAAGACTTTGGGCTTCTTCCGTCCCAGCGCAACGGCTTTCCCTGAGTTCGTCTTCATCGGTGAGGAGACGGCAATAGGACAATGCAAGAGGATTGCCAGGCAGAAGGGACTGAGCGGACAATTCGTCGCCGGCAATGCCGAGACGCTGCCGCAGGGACATGCCGACATGGTCGACGACTTTGACCCGCAGAAGAACTACTTCATCGTTTACGACACCGACGCTTACAGCTTTGAGCAGATACTCGGCATCTTCGAGTCGCATCCGCTGACAAACGTGCAGATTGGAACGTACAACCGCCGCACTCGCATCATCATAACGCCTGAGGAATTATACAAGATATGAAACCTGAAGACATACCGGAGATAAAGCTTCGAGCCCTGGAGCCGGAGGATTTGGACGTGCTCTACAAGATTGAGAACGACACGAAGCTGTGGAATGTGGGCGTGACGAACGTGCCGTACAGCCGCTTTGCGCTCCACAACTACATCGCCGACTCGCTCAACGACATCTATGCCGACAAGCAATTGCGCCTGATGATTGAGAACAACGAGCACGAGGTGGTGGGCATCATCGACCTTGTCAACTTCGACCCGCGCCATCAGCGTGCGGAGGTTGGCGTCGTCATCGCCAACAGCTACCGCCGTAAGGGTTATGCCACGGCGGCAATTGCGAAGCTGAAGGACTACGCCCGCAACATCCTGTGCCTCCACCAGCTCTACGCTCTCGTAGCCGACGACAACGAAACCTGCATTGATCTGCTGTCGGGATGCGGCTTCGTGCGTAAGGCAAAGCTGAGCGAGTGGCTCCATCGTGGCGAGGCTTATTGCGACGCAGCACTCATGCAGTGCCTGTTGGGTAAAAGTCCCGTGTCTGTCGGGTAAGTATCC
>OMVI01000062.1 GCA_900314455.1 uncultured Prevotella sp.
CCTCTCTATATCTTGGTCTCTTAACGATGAAGCACTTACTCGTGCCGGGATGGTACGTTCTTGTGCTGACCTCGTAGATAAGCAGCCACAAGTCCCATTCGAAGTTGCCAACAAGGTAGTCAGCACAATCTTTAGAAGACCTCTTATGTCTTAAGCAGTCAATAAAGGCATCCACCCAGCCTGTCAATTCTTCCTCTCCGAGTGCGGCCACCGCACGCACAACGTACGAACCAGACTTGCTATTGTTGTTCGTGTTACCGTCGCTCATCCTCACGTACATCGCGTTGTCGGCATTGTTCTCACAACAGCTCCAAAGAGCGTCAGAGCTAACCGCGCACGCTATCTTATCCTTAACTAAACTGTCCACAGAAGACAGTCCAGTGATGCGCCCATTCAAAGATTGAAGAATATTCCTCATAACCGTAATCATAAAGAATTTCTATTCGGCCTTCCATCAGCAGCGATCTTACGCTGTTTGTTGCGCCACGCGCCGACCTGCGTACCGATGGAATTAATCTTTACAAGGAAGTCCGCATACTGCCCCGAAGATATTTGCTTCAGATTAAGCATCTGACGGTATGCCATTTTCACCGACGTCATCCTGACGATGATACAGTCTATCACTTCGAGTCTCTTTCTGCCCTCTTCTGCTTGAAAAGCCAGGCAAACGAAATCCAACACATCCATAATGTTACTTATCAACCGTTCGCCTATGGTCCTCCACGGGAGTGATTTCGGGAGTCGCTCCGTAATCCTTACCGAGAACTCCAGAAGCAGCTCCACCTCCCTATATATTGAACTCTGACCGGGTTTCATGACTCCATCTACTGCTTAAATATTTTTCGGTCGCCTTACGGCGACATCTTTTTCATCTGCACGGGCGGCGTCGAAGCCGCCCTCTCTCATAAGTTAGAATGCGGCCACCGCACGCACAACGCACGAACCAGACTTGCTATTGTTGTACGTGTTACCGTCGCTCATCCTCACGTACATCGCGTTGTCGGCAGTGCTCTCACAACAGCTCCAAAGAGCGTCAGAGCCTCCAATAAGAGTTTTCATGGCAACCAGTTCCGCAGCCGTGGGCAGATACCACTGCCCGGCCTTGAATTTATTGTCAAGAACCTCATTCTTGCCTACGCTGGGCTGATAGGAGTAGCATAGCGATGCAGCAGGATAGTAATACCTCCTTAGGGCCTCACCTTTCTGATACGCATTAGCCATGTCTGTGTTCAGATGGTCCATCACACTGCCACCGTCCTGTTCAGCCTGTTCCTCCGGTACAGGCAAGTTGATGCCGCTGTCCTTAAGAATTGTATTCCTGTGGACAATAATCAGCTTCGTATAGTACTTGCCCAAAGGAACTCCGTCTGACATAACATCAATCTTCGACTGCCACTCATTAGGCAACGCGGCAATATCGTCAGTATGGTAAGCCGGATTATCCTTCAAGGTTACATTATCACCGCTGACAATGCCCCAAGTGTCTGCGCTCCATAATCCCAAGCTGATAATACGCCTGTCCTTCGGATTGTCAGGATTTATATAAAAAACACGTCCTATGGCTGTAAGCCCCGACTGAGGATACTGGCTTTCGCTCGTCGTACCGTCCGAAAGCACGTAGTCGCCAACCTGCACGCCTCTCGCATAGAACTTCACTTCGAAGCTCGCCTTTACCTCACTGCCGTCGTCAAGCGTCGCAACGCACGTAACAGTTCCGTGCGCGCCTTCCTCCGTACTGCTTACAGTCTTTACCGTTACAACGCCTTTCTGGTCTATAGCAGCATTTACCGTGTTGCTAAGACTCCATGCAATGCTCTTGAAGTCATTGCCGCCAGTAGGCTCTGCCTTTACCGAAAGACTATACTTGCCAGAACGCGACATAAACGTCTGCCCTGTTATACTTATGCTCGATATGACAACCTTGTTATATTCTGCATACACATTATTGTTAATGTCATCTATATCGCCGAAGGCATCAATCAGTTCCATTTTCATGTCGAACGTCAAGTTGCGTGTGGCATATATAAGTTTGATGTTGTGAATGTCAAGGCTGCCGATACTTGCAAAGTAATTGATAACATCATCGGTCGGGTCAGTCCATGTGCCATTGCTCCAGCTTAACGTCTGTATTTTCGCTCCGCCGTTCATGCATCCAAGTAAGAAGTTGGATACTGAGAATGATGGATTGAGACCGTTGCCAAAGGTCAACGACTGCAAGTGGCTGTAGCCCTCCAGTGTCACCGTATCTATCGACGGGCCGTCCAGAGTCAGCGACTGCACAAGGGCGTTCAGCTCCACTGTCTTCAGCAGCGGCGACGACGGCATCCGTACCGTCGAAAGCCCCGTGCCTTTCACATTCATAGTCTCCATTCGCGTGCAGCCGGTAAGGTCGATGCTGCCGCCTACCGTGCTCGCTCCCTCAATATCAAACTTCTTCAATACCGGACAGTCGCTCACGTTGATGCTCGTCGGGCGGAACTCCATCACACCATTCACCTTGTTCGCCACGAGCTCCTCCAGACGCGCGCCGCTGAGGTTGAACGTCGCTCCGAGGCTCTTGTCGCCAAAGTTGCCGAAGCTCTTGAAGTAGTCGGCTCCGCAGATGCCGATGTCGGTATTCTCGTCACCGGTCATGTCCAGCTCGTAAGTGTTGCCGGGTATCATTCGTTGCGGCATTGTCTGTCCCTTGCCGTAGACCATCTGCTGCCCCATATAGCCGTTGAGGTACAGCCACACCGCAGGCTTCAGCTTGAACTTGTACTCAGGCCTTGTGCCGCCGTCGACGGTAGTCAGGGAGCGGAAGAATAGCGAACCCGTGCCGCGGTTCGAAAACGCCCCGTAGCCGCAGTAGCTGCTCATGTATATCAGTCTCCATTTCCACCAGTCCTTCTCCGCACTGAGATTATTGCCCAAGTCCTGCGTCAATGGGTCGGTAGCATTGGTATACTTGCCAGCTTTCATCGCTACGGCCGCTTCCTCATAAAGCACACGACCTGCCTCATTAAAGGCCACGGCGGGGAAGTACTCGCTGATGTCGAAGAAATAGTGCTGGATGAAATTCCACGGTGTACTGCCATAGCCGCCCTTGCTTGCCATCTTCGCCATCGTGTCGAGAATCTTCTTCATCATCTCGCGCATCTCACTCGGAAATGCAGCCTCCAAAAGATTGAAGAAGTTATTGTCAGCACCATTCCAACCGCCCTCGCCCTGTTTGAGACGGCCGTTGGCCACGCTGTCCTGCTCCTCTACATGATAGGTCTTGGTGTTGTCGCCCACGTTGTCGTTCTTTGCCATCGTATCATCGTCGTCCGAGAACCAGCGGATTTTCAGCGTGCCAGGATCCGTATAAGGGTAGATATTCTTGCAGAGGTTGTCGCTCAGGCCGAACAACTTGACAATGCACTTATGGAAGAGCGTATCGTCCATCTCGCAGTACTTTTTCAGTCCGTCGTCGCTCCGTGCCCATTCAATGCGCTTGGCAATGAAGAGTTTATTGATAGCCTCCCAGTCGGCACCACTGGCCACGCCACCGCATTGCTCGTTGATGTTGAGTCGGTCGTAAACTCCGTTCGTCTTGCTTGCCGAAGCGTTCACCCAGTCCTTGGTGATATAGTCATAGCGGAAAAGGTCAAATTTCTTGGTCGTCCCCTCATCCTCGGTGATCCAATACTGGGTAGCCTTGTTAAGTGTCGTGTCAGCCTTCAGTGTTGTCAGGTTGCCTTCATGCGGCTCAATGGCGATGGAATGAAGAAATACCTGCGTAAAGGCATTTTTGAACACGTCAACATTGTTTGGCTCGGTCTTGCCATCTTCGATTGTTCCAAGGTCATAGTCCCAAGAAATATTTCCTGCATAGAGCCAGCCTTCCTCTTTAGCGTCGAACGTTACCTCATCATCCATCCACGGCACCTGACAAAGCGTCAGCGGACGGCCGTTGTCCGAACCCTCTATCATCAGCAGGCCGGGGAACTTCTTCGGATCGCCCCAAAATGTGGGCTTGTCTGCCTTGCCGGAGCCAAAGGTGCCAAATCCTACAAACTTAGGCTCATCGCTCTCGGTATCACGCTGGAACACCATAAACTTCTGCTCCTTCACCGCCACGCGGCATTTCTCATATCCTGCTGTCTTAGTAATTGTGTTTCCTCCACAAATTTCTTTCCACAAATCGTTAAAAGCTGATGTCGCGCCCATCTTATGACTCTGCATGGACGAAGCCCAGTTGCGCTTGTCCACAAGCTTTGTGGCCACGGGCACGGTATCGTCGAGCTGATAGCCCTTGTCGATGGTAACCGTTCCGTCCTCGGAGACGAACTTGGAATCTGAGTTGAACTTCATCTGCCAGTTCCATTTCCAATAACCCTTAGACGATGAGCCCTGCCCCTTTGCACTCAGATTGTTCATCGTGCCACTATGCTTTGCGTCTCCGGTAATATGCACCTCGAGACCGATACCTTCTGCACGATCGGCCTTGTCACTATAGCTCGGCATACTGCCCGTATAGCACAGCGTATTGTACTTTGCTCGTGTCTTGCTGAAGCTGATGCTGCCGTCGCCGTTAAGAATATCGTTCTTACTCAGGAAATCGCGCTTCTCCTTTGCCGTCGCGAAGTGGCTCAGGCTGTCCTGCATCACGTCTCTTGTACCAAGTGCCTTCTTGTATACTCTCATGCCGTAGACAGTCAGGTCCGCGCCGGTACCTCCCAGTCTTATGCCCTGCGAAGTCTGCTTGCCGTCTACATACTGCACAAAGGTATCCGTCTCCGAGTATTCAAACTTTCTGTTGCATACTCCGTCGACAAAGAACTTGACGTAGTTGATACCCTTATTGTAGAGGTTGTAGACAATATTCAGCGCCACATGCGTGCGCTTGTTTTCTTCCAGGTGGATGTCCTGATGATAGAGCGTAGTCTTGCCCACAGTAGCGAATACCATTGTCTTGCCTTTCAGCAGCAAGCCCACAGGCACGCCTTGCCCATTGTAGCTGCACATCTGTATCAGCGGCTCGTCCTCGTCGCTGATATGGCTCACCATCAGGTCAAACTCCACCGTCAGCGAGTCCGTATGCGCATTGCTTCCCAAAAATCCGTCGAAAGCCTCATAGTCAATGTTCACACTCTCTCCGGCGGGTATCTTCAAACACTTCGTGCCGTTCTCGTCCGTACCCCATCCGTCCGTGGTCATCGAGAAAGCGTTCCACGTGGATGCCACCACCGCCTTGCTCGTCTCGTTGATGATGCTCTTCGCGTCCGTCTCATCATTGTTCCTGTTCTTCGGGTTGAGCACAAAGTCTGCACCGGACGTAGGCGCGAAGTTCACGCTGTTGTCAACCATGATGGCTACCTTGTCAGCTATCGACGCTCCGCCGCCGTCCGTGAAGCTGAGGTAGGCGGTAACGCTCTTGG
>OMVI01000034.1 GCA_900314455.1 uncultured Prevotella sp.
GAAATCAACACGAATGCGCAATGGTAGGTTGCAGGGGAGGGCGGGGGCTGCGGTATTGGCCTCCGAAATACAGGAGAGATTCGGCCAGACGATTGACCGGAGATCCCTTACCCTGCCTGCCTCCCCTGCAAGTGGATGATTATCGCGTACGCGATATGCAGACCGACGGCCACTGCGGATTAACTTACAATATTTGTAGACCTTGATGTTCCTGTACAAGCTATTGATACTTAGGCGTTTGCAGCACTCAGCCGCCGTGGTTGCAGGGGAGGGCGCGGATGTGCTAATGCCCTTTTCCTCTGCATGATGGCATAGCCGATTCTGTAAGCTTGGAAAGTGCGGTAAAGGCGTTTCCGCTTAAAAAGAAAATTGCCCGACTCCGAAAGGGGCCGGGCTATTAGAATTATATATCTTCATTAAATATGTTAGGTGAACCACCTTGTTCTTTCATCATTTTATAGAGTTGATTTGCAACTTTCCTATAATCAAAATCATAAGAGTTGCACATTTTTATGCAATCATTATCACCAAGCATAGCCCCAAACGTTAATGCTAAACCCATTTCAGAGTCATAAATATTACTATGTGTTCTAGCCAAGAAGTAGAAACCGCTTGCTAATTCTTTATCTCTGATCTTCCCTTGAAGTATGTCTTGCGGGTTTATATTTTTGAATCTGCGCCTACACTCGATACCTTTTCTATAGTTTGATTGAGCTAAAGCCATATTGTTTAGGCTTCTATAACAGTTTCCCATCCCATAGTAATCATACATTTTTAGCTCATAATCATCACCAATCAATTGGATATTGTTTTCCCTGCATTCGATGCTTTTCTGATAATTTCCAATGGCTTCCAAGCTGGTAGCAGCATATATCAACAAGGAAGATTTATCTGTTTTTGAAATTTCGGATTTCTTTAATCCTTCCAGTGCATAGTCTGCACATTTGTTGTAATCATTTATAGCATAATAGCACTGGCACAACAAAGTATAACCATAAGGGGATAGCCCCGTTGAATTATAAAAAATCATCAATTTTGAAATAGCAGATTGGTAGCTGCCACTTTTCATGAAACTTGAAATGTCTTCATTTATTTTATCAATTTCCGCATCTGTTAGTCCCTCTTGGTAATCGTTCAAAATGAGTTTATTACCTTCGATTGTATATGTACCAAGTTCTTTCAAGGCGGTTTGGCCTAATAATAAAGGCGCATCTTGACCATCTATCACGGTTGCTTTAATATTTGACAAATGTAGGCCATCAATTTCTATATCTTTAAGATTAATGACAACATGGTCTACAATTTGGCCGTTAGCAACAGAGGTCTGTCCCACGCCCAAAATGTCTTCTTCAGATAAGTAGTCATTATCAAACAAGTATGAAGCCATACTTTTTGATATGGTTACAGAAGATGCGCCTGTGTCAAATATCATCTTCATCTTTGCACCATTCACTGTGCAAGATATTCTGTAAACTCCTCCATAAGGTTCTAATTCTATAATTTTTTGAGCCATTGAGATTAATGGCATAAAAAGAAGAAATAATAGAAACAACTTCTTCATCATCGCAATTAATTGTTAAGTTATTTTTCCCAAAGCTCAGCTCCGGAAGATTTTTCATCTTCGTTGACGTTTTCCATTTCCTCAATACGCATTGTTGTGTATTTGAGGACTTTTGCAATCGTCCATGCAACGGCGGACTCAAAGAGACTGCCGATGCAGAATGCGAGACTAGGGACGGTAGGCAGGTCGCCGCCTTTGCCTAATATTGCATTCAGTAGAAAAAATATTGCAACCAATATTCCGACTACTGATAATGCAAGAAGCAAGTAATAAAAGACTTTATTCATTGTTTTAATGGTTCCACTCTAAAGGTTTTGAGGTACTGAAATTAAACTGTTTAGTACCAGCAGAGAAAAGTCTTGCTTCAATTTTTATGGATTTAGCTTTCTTCAGCTGTGCTAAGAAATCCGATTTTTTATTTATAAAAGCGGCATCAGTACCACTTCCTGAACCTTCTGTATAGTAATATTTTCTTAGCTGACCATTATCGAATTTGACGGTTACATAATTAGTTCCGGAATATTCACTTCCACCGAATTGGTCACCACTTAAATATAAGAACACATCAAGCCCGCCAAATCTCTTAGATTTTCGGACGTATATGGTCATATCTCCACCACCAATTACGCCTGCATTTTCATCATAGTCACTAGTAAGTGAAGCTCTATATTCTTTTGAACCTCTCATTTCATCAGTGTCAGTTTTGTAATTCCAACTGGAATTGGTAGACGTTGTACTTACGGCCGTGGTGTCAACATAAGCCGAGTCCATTGCAGTACTATCAGCCATGGTGTATGTTTCATTAGATGGCTTACAGCCTTTCGCCACAATAAGAACAAGTACGATTATCACCATAAAAACACCAATTATAATGGCAATACCGCTCGATCCATTTTTGTTTGTCGTCTCAACATAAGAAGGCTGCTTTTCCTTAGGTTCATTTTGAACAGACACATTAGATGTGTCAGAAGATTTTTCCAGCGTTTTTGCCTTTTCTTCTTCCTCTTTCTTTTTCTTCTCAGCTTTCCATTGTAAGAATTCCTCGAATTCTTTCTTTTCTTCGTCGGTCATAGTAGTGAAATTTAGAGTTGTTTTTAATATTATCTTGGGCCAAGGAACTTGTCACCATTTAGGTGAATCATATGGTCTGGATTATCTGCAATCCATACTTCCGTTTCCCATGCAAGCTGCTCAGAGAAACGTTTGAATTTTTTGAAGTCGAGGAAAGCAGTAACAAATATTTTACCACATTTTACATTCTTGGTCATTTTCATTATGTCCATAACGCGCTCTGGGCTCATAGGACCGACAGAATCAACGGCTTCAATGAAGTAGAGCCAGTTCTTGTCTGCACGGTAAAGAACCACATCGGGCATTTTGTCATGTAGTGTTATCTCAAAACCCAGTTTCGAAAGCTTGTCAACGTTCTTAACCAAGTCCTTGTTGGTAGTGTCACCTACATAGAGGCATTCAGAGTTTGGAGCAAAGCGGGGTGCAAACTCTTCAAGAATGGCTTTCTGCAATTGGTTGTGAGAACCAGGCGACAATGTATAGTCGATGTTGTTTATCTTAACTGGCATCATCGGCATGGTTTTCTTCGATGCGTAAGTGTCGACTAATTTCTCGTGAACTGCCAAGAAGTTATGTAATGCAAGCTCATCATTCTTTGTTCCGATGCTTTTAATTACGTGAAGGAACTCTGCTGTAAGCCTGTAACGATAGTTCGGGCTGTTCGTTGCCTTGCCGTTGTCCTCTATAAGAGCTGCGTTTCTGAAGTGGTGCATAGCCTGTTTCCGGAAAGTCTCACGAGAGTTTTCGGCATAGGTCAAATTGTAATTGGTGTTTATAAACTGGATGACATCGTGAATTCTTCCCCAATTATTAGTGGCGCTACTGAAAGAATCTTCTTCTTTCAGATTAGCCAAACCTAATAATGTAAGAGCGCATAAGTCGCTCTGCTGTCTTTCCGGCATTCCAACATCAGCCAGCAGTTTCTTGGCTGTTTCTAACTTATCCATGATGAAACTATTTTGTCACATACTTCAGTCGAAAGACCGTTTCCCCTTAACTCTTTGCCCATTGCAACAATAGTGTGTTTGTCGGGAACAGGCATGTTGTTAATTTCGGTAGAGTTTACCTGCGTTGAACCGTTAAGGATTCTATAGTAGAGGTCGTATATTGTTGAATTCAACAAGCAATATACTCCAAGAGCTTCGTCCTCGTCCTTGCAGAGTATGTAGTTTACTTTGTTCTGTGTGCTTATATATTTATAGTCGGGATGGTCTCTCTTAAGATAAATGCCACATTGCAGCCTCCGGCGTTCCTCTTTGGCAGTGAAACGTTTCACCAAGACATAATTGGTATTCTCTTGCAAATAAGACTTCCGGTCTGTACAAATGTATTCATGCTCTTTTCCTACTGGCCAGACAATCTTCCCGTCTTTGATATGCTGTGAATAAAGTAGAGGATATGTGTTTGGCTCGTCACCATCGTTGCGTAACACTTCCTGTGTCCTAAAATCAACGATAAGACCTGTTTTCATACGAAGTCCATCCGAAACTAGAGTATTGTCAAGGGTCTTTAACGAATCAAGACATTCAATCTCGTTTTCATTGGTAACAAGATAAACATAACTATTCTTTGCGACAATGGTATTATAGTTGACATTGATAGAAGAAACATCTTTAAAATCAGAAGTTTCAGAGAATGTCATCTTTATTGTTGATGGTTTTTTATTTGTCTTTCGTACCTTTATAATCATGGTCTCTTGAAGAACCGATTCACCATTGAAAACTTTGTCACGGCTTCCGAATAAAAGAATGTGTTCTATGACGGTACGAGCAAACAGCCATTTGCGGAACTTCTCAAAGTAAGCTCCCGATGTCCATGACCGAGGTATTATATAGACAAGCTGACCATCAGCTTTCAATTTCTGTACGCTCATCGCCATGAACAAGAAATAAAGGTTCGGAGCACCGTAACATATTTCTTTCATGTGCTGGGCTTCGGGAGATTCTGACGGTATTTTCTTGTAAGGTGGATTACCGATTACCAAGTCATAGACTTCATCACCGCGGAAAAAGCCTCCAAAGGGTTCTGAGGTAATGAAGTTATCAATGATAATTTGATAACGGAAATTTGGGACTTGGTTTGCAATCTCGGCAAGGTTATCACTAAGAACTGGCAATACCTTAGTGTCGTTTTCATAGCAGGTAACGTTTATCTTTCCACTGTAGCCCAAATCTAAAAGATGATCAACAAGAGCTACTGTCAAGATGCCTGTCCCTGCCCCTGCATCTAGAATGTTCAAAGATTCCTTGCTCAAATCAACGTCAAACATTGTAGACATGAATTGAGCGCCAGTTCCTACTGTGAAGAACTGTCCATATTATTTGCGCTCGGCTTTCGTCTTCGAGTCTACAAAGTTCTTGGTTTTTGCTAAAACATGCTCTAAATATGACATCATTTGCAAATTTAAGCATTTTATTTGGAACAACAAAGATTATTCGTATTATTTTATTGCAGTCGTATATTTCGTAACTGCAATAATCTACATTACTCCTCCGGCGTTGATGGGATAGATGTCATGTTGTGGGAACTTCTCGCAGCCGATGTAGAGAGTGTCGAAGGCATCTGTGCCGTCGGTGCGATGTTCGAGGAGGTTCTCCTCGGACTCGTCATCTTTCTCACCTGACTTGTTCTTGCGGAAGCCGTTGCGTCCGCGCTCCACTCCTGCCGACTTTATGGCGAGGATAAGGTCATCATTGTTTTGACGGTTGAAGAACGGCATCAGGCGTTGCTTCCCGGCAAAACCTTGGTTGATGAGGGCACCCACAATGGGCGCCCCTTTTCATTCTAATCTTGCTTTTTCCACTTGTAAGGCAGTAGTTCGCGGTATTGTTCAACTGGACTTTTGGGCTTCATCCTTGCAACTCTGTCTATGACATCCGTAAAATACTCGAAGGAGTCGATGCCATTAAGCATGCAGGACAATG
>OMVI01000063.1 GCA_900314455.1 uncultured Prevotella sp.
TGACATGGCAAAAGTAGCAATAAAATATGATAACATAGTCCCCTACGGCGGAATTGAGGGAACATTATTTTTGGGAGGGCTTCATGCCCTCCCTCAATGGCGGACGTTGGGGATAGTGCTAATTCGAAGGGTCGTCATCGTTCCACGGATTATATCCGACATCGTAAAAGGCCTTAGCGTTGGCTTCGCCCTCGTCATCCTCATCGATGGTTATACTGGGTACTTCCCCTTCTCCGAATCCATTAATTTTGACATTAGACACATGCGCTTCGTTGATGCACCCTGCTACGTTTATTTCGATAACCTCGCTGTCCGGTTTTACGTAAGGGCGTTTCCGTCCCTTGTCATTGATGGTTGTTATATTGTTGCTCATAGGCCGTTTAGTGTCTTAAGATTTTTTTACCATTGATAATTATTATTCCCTTGTAACCGCTGCCTACGCGCTGTCCGTTGAGGTTATAGGCCGGTGCAGAGCTGCTGCCTGTCAGGGCCTCGCGTGTGTCGTTGTCCATTCTCACCTCGTCGATGCCGGTGGTAACTCCGTCGAAATTCAGTGCGGCGAGTTTTGCCTGCGGGTTATTGCCTTCGTAGCGTACCACCATGCGGGCAGAGCCCAGGGCCTTGGCAGATTTGGCATGATGGAGAGCATTGCCGTTGCCGAGGTAGTAGTCGCCAGCCTGTATGAATGAGGCATTATGGATATAGGTGCCCTTGAGGTTGAACTGATTGCTTGTATCAGTGGTCGGGTCGGTCATGCTGACAGCACTCTCCACGTCGCTGCCGCGGTTGTCGTCAGTACCCAGGAGCAGTTTTCCTGCCAGGTAGGTGTTGTCGGACTTTTCGTCGGCACCGCAGATGAGGACGGGCTCGCCGGCTGTGATAGTTTCCGTCTTCTCAAAGTTCAGAATGTAGCCGTCTGCGCTTTTTTGAGTGGAGCCGATGTATTTGGCGAGTTTCACATTATCGCCGAACATCGCCTTCACTTCGTCGGCATTCAGGCTGAAGGGCAGCACCAGTGTGCTCCACTCTCCCGGTTTCAGCGCGCGCTTCAGAGAGAAGTAGTAACGGCCGTTGGTGAACTTTGTTTCCGATGCGTCGTCGAGCGTGCGCTCAAAGATGAAGTTCTTCCATGTGTCGTTATTCATATAGTCGTGGAGACGGGAATAGTCCACATGAAATATGTACCTGTCCTTCTGTGCGCCCAAGTACTGCGACTCGGTGATGACCCCGTCTTTATAGTCGAGCTTGATATGTACGTCGTGGCGGAGATCATTCGAGGAGAGGAATATCTTTCCGCCGCTCACATCGGTTATCCCTGGACCGAGGTGCAGGTATTCCAATGCAGTACATCCCATAAAGGCGCCATCTGTTATTGACGTTGCATTGGGCAAGGACAGGCTATCCAGACTGGTGCATCCTTGAAATGCACTTCCGGAAATTGTTTTTGCGGCTTCAACGTTGACCTTTTTCAGATTTGTACAGTTTGCGAAATCGCCGGCATTTAACGTTTCCAGTTTGGGTGCGTTGACTTCTTCCAGTGTGGTGCTTCCTTGGGCGTTGTTCGCAATGAGGTTAAAATTTTCGCGGGTCGTAAGCTCCGGCAAGTCCAAGATTCTGATGTTAGGAAGGTAGAAGCCGCAAGACAACAGAGTGGTCAGCTTAGGCAAATGCAGTTCGGTGAGAAGTACATCTCCATCAAATGATTCACCATACATAGATTGCAGCTCCGGCATGTTGACGGATGACAGTTTCGTGCATTGACGAAAAGCAGTGCTGCCAATGGATGTCACGTTGGGCATGTTGACGGATGTTAATGAAGAACAATAGGCAAAGGCATTGGAACCTATTGTTTTTACTTTTGGCGCATCCAGTTTGGTTAGTGATGTGCAGGCATAAAAGGCATCATTACCTATACTCTCGGCATTGGGTAGGTTGATAGTGGTAACGGAGGATATACCAGAGAACCAAAACTCCCCTACATCTTTCATGGCTGGGAAGTTGAGGGTCTTGAGGTTGGACGTGCCAGATACAAAGCTATTCCCAACTTTTGTGCATACCGGACAATATATGCCTCTAAGCTTGTTACATTTGTAAAACGCTCCTCCACCATCTATTTCCTTAACGCCTGGCAGGTAGACGGAGTCTAGCTCATCGCAAGAGATGAAAGTCTCAGAGGGAATGTTTTCAAGCAGAGGAGCATCAATGGTGGTAAGCGCTTTGTAATTGTTAAAGTCACCTCTCCATTTCAAGGTCTTTAAAGCCGGTAGATGTAATTCCTTCAGATTGGTAAGAGATTGGAAAATGATGCCTTTGACGTCGTCCTTGTCATGTATGGACTTGTCTGTTTCAGCTCTGCTCAGCGTGAGCTTATCCAACGGTACGTCGTTATCGAAAATGGAGAAGTATCCATCCGTGCTGTTAACAGTAGTGTAGATGCCGAGATATGCCTCCTTGAGCGATGTGCATCCTGAGAAAGCCCCTCCAACTATCGTCTCGACGTCTGGGAAGTTGACGCTGGTCAGCATCGACTGGCCTTTGAACGCATTCTCGCCGATTGTCTTCACCGTGGATGGTAGCGTGATGGAACTCAGTAGCGGGCAACCAGCACTTGTGCTCAGACAATTGGCATATAATGCCGTTACCGTGTAGATCGTGCCATCTACATCAATGGTCTCTGGAATGGTGAGCGCTGCCCCTTCAGTAAGTTTTGGTACATTGTTGACACTGGCGGTAACCAATGTGGCTGTCTTGTTATCGCTGTTGCATAGATAACCGAGATGTCCTACTTCTTTATAATCATCAGCGCGCGTGCCTAATGTGATGAAAAGCATGGCGCAGACCAACAGTATCCTAAGACAACTGGGGGAGACTGTCCGAGAACTACAGCGTAGCTAATATTCTCAATATTTGACAAAT
>OMVI01000042.1 GCA_900314455.1 uncultured Prevotella sp.
ACGCTTGTAAGCACCGCCCTGATTGTTGAATGCATCCTGAATCTCAGCGGCAAGCTTCTCAGCCATGCTCTTTCCACTACGCTTGCGGGCGAAGGCAATCATGTTCTTCATTGCGACACTAACCTTACGGTCAGGGCGAATTTCTGTAGGAACCTGGAATGTAGCACCACCGATACGGCGACTCTTTACCTCAACCTGCGGGGTAATGTTGTCGAGAGCCTGCTTCCAAATCTCCAGCGGAGACTTTTCGTTATCCTTCATGCGGCTGCCGACGAGATCGAGTGCCTTATAGAAGATTTCGTACGATACGCTCTTCTTTCCATCGTACATCAAGTGGTTGACAAACTTTGAGACCTTCTGGTCGTTGAACTTCGGATCCGGAAGGATCACGTGCTTCTTTGGTTTTGCTTTTCTCATTTTTTCTTTTAAGCTTTACTTTGCGGAGGCTGTCGTTCGATTTGGATTAACTCTTGATTATCAGAGCTTTCGTTCTTCAATCCCCACTCTTGAGGATTTACTCAACCTTGTCTTTTAACAATTCTCCAGCAAAACTTGTTTTTAGTTGAAAATAATTTTCTAGCTATGCCCATGGCCACCGGCCATCTCCGACTGTTGACCAAGGGCTTTAGCGTCCATGATGATTACTTTTTCTTAGGACGCTTTGCGCCATACTTAGAACGGCGCTGTGTACGACCTGAAACACCTGCTGTATCGAGTGTTCCACGTACAATGTGATAACGTACACCCGGGAGGTCCTTTACACGACCGCCACGAACGAGTACGATACTGTGCTCCTGCAAGTTGTGTCCCTCTCCAGGTATGTAGGAGTTGACCTCCTTCTGGTTTGTGAGACGAACACGTGCGACCTTGCGCATTGCTGAATTAGGCTTCTTAGGAGTCGTCGTGTACACGCGTACGCATACGCCACGGCGCTGGGGGCAATTCTCCAGTGCAGGGCTTGCGCTCTTGCTGGCAACTACCTTTCTGCCTTTTCTTACTAATTGTGAAATAGTAGGCATAATTTTTACTTTTTTATTTTATATATTTATTTTGTTTATTATCAATCACTTACGGTCACTTTTCGTATGTACACAATACTCTGCGCCGTTTCGGGTTGCAAAGGTACGAAGTTTTGTTGAAACGACCTAAATATATAATGAGCAAAATTATGCGGTGATAATCAATTTAACAAAATATAACTATACAAATGGTTATTTAACAGTGCAAAATATCCATTTACAAACACAACATCGGATTAAACGTATTCAATATATAATAATGTAGTGTCTGATGGATCCGTTTAATCCGATGTTATGTGAATTGTGGTCAATAGTCACTCTCGACTATGCGTTGCCACGCGGTGTACCGAAAGGAGCGATGGTTGGATGACCGCTATTGCCACGAGGCTCGGTAATCTTACCGAACTCATTCTCATAACGCATGATATTCTCGTTGAGGGCACCGAGCAAACGCTTGGCAACCTGCGGAGTCATGATAATGCGTGAGTTGACCTGCGCCTGAGGCTGGCCCGGCAATATATTGGCGAAGTCGACAACGAACTCCGTTGCTGCATGCGATACTATCTGGAAATTGGAATATACTCCTTTTGCTACCTCCGGCGACAGAGAGATTTGCATCTGCTGTCCCTGATTGTTTTCTTTTGCCATAATTGTTTTAAGCTTTTAAGTTTATAAAGTTGTTTTACTAATGCAAAGTTAATGATTTATTACTTAACGACCAAAAGAAATCCCATAGAAAAAGGGGCTACGCCACAATAGCAGCGAAGCCCCAATAGTATAAAATGATTTTCCTTCTCATCCGAACTGCCACGTAACCGTAAAAAAGATTTACAGTAAAACAGGAGCTGCCTTATTGGCTTGCAAAAGCTGACCTTTTGCGTTGCCAAACCTAAGCTTTAACCGCTTCAAACCTATCCTTCTGGGAGCTAAAAGCTATCCTTTTACAACGGCGTTGACAGTCAACAAGTTACAGTCACAAAATCTATAATGAGCAAGGATGAAAAAGATTTACTTTCTAATAATCTTACGTGTTACGGTACGACCGTCCTTGGTTGTAGCGCGAACGACGTACATTCCCTTACCAACAGTGCTGAGATTGCAGAACTGGCTGAGTGATGAGCCTGCAACCTGACTGCCATCGGCAGCATATACATTTATGTCAGCAATGTCACCATAGACAATCACGCCATTGGAAGTGCATTGCATGTCAACGTCTGCACCATTATTATCAATATTGTGTATAGCCGTTGTCGGAGCCTTTTCGAAGCCATTGACAGTAAGACTTGTCAGATAAGCATCATTGCTACCCGTCGACGACAGTTTGATTTCAATTGGGTCAGGAGTTGCAGGGACGCCATAAGCGAGGAAATCGAAAGTTACGATACGCTGGTCAATGGTTTCGCTGCCGCCCTCGGTCCAAGTAGATTCACCTTGCTTGCGATATTCAACCTTAAGCGTTGTCGACTTACCACCGCCATAAACATCAGAAACGAACTGACTCAGGCTTGGCAATGTAAGGATGATGTAACCACCGGAATTAGCCAGCTTGTATGCTCCCTTAGTTCCGCCACCATAGAGTTTGCCAATCTTATTAGGATAAGTTCCACTCTTTCCGTAGTAGTCAGGCTGAACGGCATTGCTCGACGAAGCCTCGGTGACATATGTCTTCACATTGTCGGAGAGCTCTGCATCCTGGAAGAGATAATCATCGATGAGGGTCTTCTTCTGATACCATACTCCGTCGAAATTGTTAAGGATATCCGGATCGACAAGAGTACCATCGTTCACTGGCAATGTCTCAAGGTTGAAAGCAGGACGCTCCCACCCTGCCTCGTAGGCACCATAGTCAGGAGCCTTACCGGCATAAGGAAGAGTTACTGTACGACCGTAGTCCTCAAGATACTTGCCGCTCAGCTTATACTGGTCTTGGAAAACATCAGAGCACTTGAAATTCTCAATAGGCGTTCCCTTGTCTACGAAAATAGAGTTTGCTTTCGGACGAGCGAACTTCAACGGTAATTCACCATTAGCCTGACGAGCCGAGATAGCTGTCTCAAGGCTGACATCCTCAAACTGGTCATCGTAAGCAGGCCAATCTTTTGCACTAAGACGGACATACTCCTGACCTGTTTCAGGGTCTGTACCCTTACCCATATTATATTGTGGGCTAAGGTGAAGGATATCCTGCCAGTTGGTAAACTTAGAGTCTGGCCACATATCGCCAAAACGGTGGTTTGCCTCTCCAGGGTCAAAGCCAAGGCAGTTGCGAAGGTGGAATACAGTGTTCCCAAGCATCTGAACATCGCAGTTGAAACGGAAGTTCACCTGTTTATTCTTGAATGCTGTACAGTTTATAATCCAGTTACCTTCGTTATGGTTGTTTTGGTCGAAGCCGTGATACAGGTTGTATGCAGCAACATCATTCAGGAAGATATGTGCTCCGTACGAGCCACCGCCCTGCTTGTTTCCACCTTGCTTGAAACCGTTACCATTTACGCCAACGGAGCCATCTTCAAGATAACCGTTGTTGATAGCCCAGCAATTCTCGATGAGAGCAGGGTAAGCAGCATAGTACAAGTCCCAACCATCATCAGAGTTGTTCCAGCATCTGTCGCCATGCCACTCATTGCCCGGGCCCGGATACAGTTTGTTGGCAAAGCCATCGGCATTTCCGCCATGCGACTGTATATCGTAGTTGAAGTATGAGTCACAATTGATAATCTGATTGTAACGTCCCCAAACAAATCTCTGGTTACGATTATTACCGCCATTGCCGTCCTTGTCGAAGCCTAGCTGCAAGCCGGTATCACCACAGCGGTAGAAGTTGCAGCGCTCAATGACGCAATAGTTCGACTCCAGCTTCATTCCGTTATCAGGAGCCTTGGTAAAGTCAATATCACGCCAGTACCAGTACTGAGCCGTCGGATTCATAAGCACACCACGATACTGCTTCTGGTCGTCACCGCCATTGTGCGGAGCATTGGTGTAGTCGAACACTGCACGCTCGGCGGTACTAGTACCAAGAACCCAGATACGCTTGTAGCGTGTACCGCCACGGCGCACGTTAATCATGTCCTTGACATCATACTTTCCAGGCTTCACCCAGCAGGTATCACCGGGCATAAGACTTTCGATAATTGTTTTTGCATCACTCGACGCAGTTGCCTCCGTCTTTCCGTCGCCCGTCCCGTTAGGACTGAGCCAATACTGATGCGCTGTAGCAGCCTGCGCTCCTGAGATAATAGCAAGAGCGAGAGCACTTCCTTTGATGATTTGTTTTGTCTTCATTGAGATAAGTTTTAGGTAGGTTCTGTCTTTGTAGATGTATTTCAATCTCTTACGGGCTTTAACACAATGCCCGCATTCGGCCACAAATTTATAAAAATAACTTGTAACCCAATATCTAATTATAGTTTTTTAACTGAATATTAAAACAATACAAAGCGCAATCACTTATTCTTCTGCTTAGACTTCCTGAAAGTAAAAAGTCCTACAACCGCAGCAATAGCTCCTATAGCAGTTGCTATAGTTGCTGTGTCAGAGCCAACATAAATAGCAAAACATAATATAGCACCCAACACGATGACACACAAGAAAGCGAATATTGTAGATGTAATAATAAGTCTTCCGTTATATCTTAGAACTTTGTCCTCCTGCATATGACGATGCTCCATTTCTTTTTTCTGCCATAGAAATTATACGCTCAGCAGCCTCAGGAACAACATCATCATATTTCTTAAGAGAATCCGTTGAAGGTAACGGTCCTTGCCAAGATTGAACTTAGGAAATCTGATGTATTTCTTTATTATGAGTTTTGTTTACCATATTTATTAAGCGCTGTTAATATGTCCATACCAACATTCTTCCAGTCCTTACTTATAGCCTCGCTATCATCATTAAGAGAGACCGGCATAGGATTATCTCCCATACCGAACATATAATTATTTAACTCAAGTATATGCAATCAAACTTAATTATTTGACGGCAACTTTATTTCCGTTGATTATATACACTTATAAAAGTTGACCTTTTGCGGATGCATTGTGTATCAACGGATTACGAAGACAAAATCGGCAAAATCGCTAAAGGAAAATTATTTACAGTACAAGATAAAGATTTTACTTTATTTCCCAGTCCTTGATGTTTCGTGTTGCGCTGTCGAAGTTGACTGCGACCTTTGCAACGGGATATCCGCAGGTGGAGAAAGCGGAGGCATAGTCACGAAGGTCAATCTGCTCCATGGCTTTGTCGGCTGTGGAGTCAAGTTTTATCTCTATGACATACAAGCGTTTCATGAAAATCATGACGATGTCTACCCTACCCTTCGGTGTGTGGACTTCAACATCTGCCCACGCTCCAAGCAACTTGAAGATAATGCACAGTATCTGCTGATAGTGCCCTTCGTAATTGGTATTGTCGGTATATGGAACTGTTGCGAGGAATGACTGCAAAAGGCGTAAGGTCTTATCCATATCACCTTTGTATAACGACCGAGCCATATCGACGACAGTGATATTCACGACCCTCGTGTCTGGCAGTATATAATATGGTATGAATGACTTCATCAGTCCCAACTCTACCTCACGGTTTGGGATGTCAAGAGTGTAGGTTCTGAACATTTCATCATAGTCCTTGATAGTAAGATAACCGCTTTGGTAAAGCAACGGAATGATGTTAGTCATCATCTCCGTAGGCGCATCGAAGTCCGATGCCTGGGCTTCCATCTTGCCAAACTGCGTCGGGAGGAAATCAAACTTGCGCATCATTTCCAACAAATACGTCGGCGTTCCGGTGGAGAACCAATATGCCTGTATGCTCTTTGCAGAGAATGCGTTGAGAAGACTGAAAGGATTGAAGATGTCGGGTGACGGCCATGTGAAATGGTACCCGTCATAATAACGTGTCAGTTCGTCAACGGTTTCTTCGTCGGTCTTATTCAATGCCTTTGCCAGGACACTGACGTCATCAGCCATTTGGGTCTGCACTTCTTCCTTCGTTATGCCACAAATTGCAGCGTATTCGGGACGCATGCTTATGTTCGTAATGTTGTTCAGCCCGGAGAAGATGCTCAGTTGTGAGAACTTGGTAATGCCAGTAAGGAACACGAAGCGGAGGTTTGGCTCGTTTAGCTTCAGAGGACTATAGAAGTCGCACATGACATTACGGAGATTTTCCAGTTCGCCTTCTTTGTGAACGACATCCAAAAGAGGAGCGTCATACTCGTCAATAAGCACAACAACCTGCTTACCAGTTTGGCGCTTGGCTTCTTGAATAAGTAATGACAAACGGTCGGATGCATCCTTAGCTGGAGTCGTAATGCCATATTCTGCTTCCACTACTTTAAGCATTGTGTCAAGATACCGTTCAAGTCGCCCCTTATCCGTATGCTTAGCTCCACTCAAATCCAAGTGAAGTACAGGATATTTAGTCCACTCTTTCTCCAGTTTCTCTATGGCAAGCCCTTTAAAGAGTTCCTTCTTGCCGGAGAAATAGCTATCTAAAGTAGACGTTAGAAGCGACTTACCAAAGCGGCGCGGACGACTGAGAAAAAAATAGCATCCGTTTTCATGGACAAGACGATATATATAATCTGTCTTGTCGATATACATATAACCTTCCTCACGAAGTCTTTCGAAAGTCTGAATTCCTATCGGATATCGTCTTGCTGTAGCCATAGCCGTTACTTTTGTTTAGCTGTCTGCAAAGATACAGTTTTCTTTTTAAAGTGGCAACTAATATTGATTTTTAAATAACGTATAAACAAAAAGAAGCCGCAGAATAACGAGTATTCTGCGGCTTCTTTACAAAGTCTTATTCTATTAAATAATTTAATGTATCTTACGAATGATGTTCACAAGATTAGTTCTCGGTTGTCTCAGTCTCCTGAGTTGCGAAGTCGAGGACATTCTTCTTGTTTGCCTGCATGCGCTCATAGTCTTCCTTTGAACCGACGACGAGCTTCTGCCACTGCTTCAGACCGGTACCAGCTGGGATGAGGTGACCGCAGATAACATTCTCCTTCATGCCTTCCAAGTAGTCCGTTTTACCACGGATGGCGGCTTCGTTAAGAACCTTAGTGGTCTCCTGGAACGATGCGGCACTCATGAAACTCTTTGTACCGAGGGCAGCACGTGTGATACCCTGCAGAACCTGTGTAGCCGTTGCCGTACGGGCATCACGAACCTGAACAGGCTTGAGGTCGCGGCGCTTCAGAACTGAGTTCTCTTCACGCAGTTTGCGAACGGTAAGTATCTGACCCTTGTAGCAGTTTTCGCTGTCACCTGGGTCGGTGACTACCTTCTTACCCCATATACGATCGTTCTCATCGGCGAAGTCGAGTTTGTCAACAAGTTCCTGCTCAAGGAATGTCGTATCACCCGGGTCGTTGATTTGAACCTTACGCATCATCTGGCGTACGATAATCTCGAAGTGCTTGTCGTTGATAGCAACACCCTGAAGACGATAGACGTCCTGTACCTCATTGACGATGTACTCCTGAACAGCCGTAGGACCCTTGATGGCAAGAATGTCGGCTGGTGTGATTTCACCATCGCAGAGAGGCGTTCCGGCACGAACGGCATCGCGCTCCTGTACAAGCAGCTGACGTGACAGTGGTACAAGGTACTTGCGCTGGTCGCCGGCCTTCGATGTGACGATAATCTCCTGGTTACCACGCTTAATCTTACCCATTGTAATCTCACCGTCGATTTCACTTACGACAGCTGGGTTCGACGGGTTACGAGCCTCGAAGAGCTCGGTGACACGTGGCAGACCACCGGTGATATCACCAGCACCACTCGACATGTTACGCGGTATGCGGATGATGGTAGCACCTGTATCAATGGTCTGACCGTCCTCAACGGCGATGTGACCCTTCACCGGCAGGTTGTAAGTACCAAGTACTTGCTTGTTCTTGTCGAGTATCTCAATCTGAGGAACGAGAGTCTTGTCCTTCGGCTCAATGATGATACGCTCTGTCATACCGGTTGTATCATCGGTCTCAGACTGGAATGTTACGCCTTCGATGACGTTCTTGAAGTGGAGCTTACCACCGAATTCACTTACGATGACACCATTGAATGGGTCCCACTTAGCGATGACGTCGTCCTTCTTTACTGTATCGCCGTCCTTGAAGTAGAGAGCACTACCATAAGGAACGTTCAGTGTTGACAGAACGATATCTGTGTTCGGGTCGTGGAAGCGGACCTCGGTAAGGTGACTGACAACCATCTGGCACTTTGTGCCTTCATCATCTGTGAATGGTACGGCACGAAGTTCATCGAATTCAAGCTTAGCGTCGCTCTTTGCAACAATGCTGGAGTTGGCACCGGCACCACCGGCAATACCACCGGCGTGGAACGTACGAAGGGTAAGTTGTGTACCCGGCTCACCGATAGCCTGTGCAGCGATGACACCGACAGCCTCACCGATTTGAACCATACGTGCTGTGGCGAGGTTACGTCCGTAGCACTTGCGGCAAACGCCTTTCTTGCTTTCGCAGGTGAGCACTGAGCGGATTTCGACCATCTCAATGCCTGCATCCTCGATAGCCTTTGCCTTATCTTCAACAATCTCGTCACCTGCCTTAACGATGACTTCACCTGTATGAGGATTGACAACATCGTGAACAGATACACGGCCGAGTATGCGCTCATAGAGAGTAGAGATGACTTCGTCACCGCTCTTAAGTGCAGTGCACTCAAGTCCACGCAATGTTCCGCAGTCTTCCTCAGTGATGATGACGTCGTGGGAAACATCGACGAGACGACGGGTAAGGTATCCTGCATCGGCAGTCTTCATGGCGGTGTCGGCAAGTCCCTTACGAGCTCCGTGTGAGGAGATGAAGTACTCCAGCACGGACATTCCTTCCTTAAAGTTAGAAAGAATTGGGTTCTCAATGGTACCACGTCCTTCTGTTCCTGCCTTCTGAGGCTTTGCCATAAGTCCACGCATACCTGCAAGCTGTGCAATCTGGTCTGCTGAACCACGGGCACCGGAGTCAAGCATCATATAAACGGCGTTGAAGCCCTGGTCGGCCTCTGTCATGTGCTTCATGACGGCAGCCTTAAGATTATTGTTTACGTGTGTCCATGTATCGATAACCTGGTTGTAACGCTCGTTATCGGTAATGAAACCCATGTCGTAGTTGTCGGTAATCTGGTCGACTTCTTCCTGTCCCTTGTTGACAATGTCTTCCTTCTCTGGCGGAACGATGATGTCGTCAAGGTTGAACGAAAGACCTGCGAGATACGACATACGGTAACCGAGGTTCTTGATACCATCCAGGAAGCTGCATGCACGTGACATACCTACGACCTTGATAACTTCGGCGATAAGTCCACGGAGTGACTTCTTGGAAATGATTCCGTTGAAGTAGCCAATCTCGTCAGGGATAACCTGATTAACGATGACACGTCCTACAGATGTGTCAACAAGGTGTTTCTGTATCTTTCCGTCAACGAGGTCCTTCACGATAACCTTCACTGCGGCGTGCAGGTCGCAACGTCCCTCATTGAAAGCGATGATTGCCTCTTCCGGTCCGTAGAACGTAAGGCCCTCGCCCTTTGCACCCGGACGAAGCTTGGTGATGTAATACAGACCGAGAACCATATCCTGCGACGGTACGGTGATAGGTGCACCGTTTGCCGGGTTCAAGATGTTGTGGCTCTGAAGCATCAGTATCTGCGACTCGAGGACAGCCTCGTTGCTCAGCGGAAGGTGTACTGCCATCTGGTCACCATCGAAGTCGGCGTTGAACGGCGTACATGCCAGCGGGTGCAACTGAATAGCCTTACCCTCGATAAGCTTAGGCTGGAATGCCATAACTGACAGACGGTGAAGCGTCGGGGCACGGTTCAGAAGTACGGGGTGACCCTTCATGACGTTCTCGAGGATGTCCCAGATAACTGGTTCACGACGGTCGACAATCTTCTTTGCGCTCTTAACGGTCTTCACGATGCCACGCTCAATGAGCTTGCGGATAATGAACGGCTTGTACAGCTCTGCTGCCATAAGCTTTGGAAGTCCGCATTCGCCCATGTTAAGCTCAGGGCCTACGACGATAACTGAACGTGCTGAATAGTCGACACGCTTACCGAGGAGGTTCTGACGGAAACGTCCCTGCTTACCTTTCAGAGAGTCGGACAGTGACTTCAGAGGACGGTTGCTTTCGCTCTTGACAGCGGTTGCCTTACGGCTGTTGTCGAAGAGTGAGTCGACAGCTTCCTGGAGCATACGCTTCTCGTTACGGAGTATGACTTCAGGAGCTTTTATCTCGATGAGTCTCTTAAGACGATTGTTACGAATTATTACACGACGATAGAGGTCGTTGAGGTCGGATGTAGCAAAGCGACCACCATCCAGCGGTACGAGAGGACGAAGCTCAGGTGGGATAACAGGGATTATCTTCATTATCATCCACTCCGGCTTGTTGATGTCCTTCGACTGACGGAAAGCCTCTACGACCTGAAGGCGCTTCAAAGCTTCAGTCTTACGCATCTGTGAAGAGTCGTTAGTAGCTCTGTCGCGAAGCTCGCCGGCAAGACGGTCCAAGTCGACTTGCTTAAGGAGGTCATAGATAGCCTCGGCGCCCATCTTTGCGATGAACTTCTTCGGGTCTGTGTCCTCGAGATACTCGTTGCCTTCCGGCAGGCGGTTGTCAACGATGTTGATGTATTCTTCTTCGCTCAGCAAGTCCATCTTGTGGGAACCGTTGAGCTCCTCACCAGTCTCCTTGTCGGTCATACCCTCAACGACACCAGGATTGACGACGATGTACTTCTCGTAGTAAATGACCGAATCAAGCTTCTTTGTCGGCAGACCGAGCAGATAGCCAATCTTGTTAGGAAGGCTGCGGAAGTACCAGATGTGTGCTACTGGTACAACGAGCTCGATGTGTCCGGCACGCTCACGACGTACTTTCTTTTCGGTTACCTCGACACCGCAACGGTCGCAAACGATGCCCTTATAGCGGATACGCTTGTACTTTCCGCAGGCGCACTCATAGTCTTTTGTAGGACCAAAGATACGCTCACAGAACAAACCATCACGCTCAGGCTTGTATGTGCGGTAGTTGATGGTCTCCGGCTTGGTGACCTCACCATAGGAATTCTCAAGTATCTCCTCAGGCGATGCAAGTCCGATAGTAATCTTGCTGAAATTACTCTTTACTTTATTATCTCTTTTGAAAGCCATGTTTTCTTCTTTGTTTATGAGTTTATAAGTCTTTTAGTTTATGAGTTTGTTAGTTTGTTGGTCCACAAGAAGCAAGCGAGCTTTCGTTCCAGACAAATCTTATAGTCTTAAAATTTCAAGGACTTAAAATCTTAAAGTCTCAAAAACTTACCTTACTATCTTATGAACTTAAAAACTTAAAAACTTAAAAACTTATTCAAGCTTGATGCTCAGACCGAGACCACGAAGCTCATGCAGCAGTACGTTGAGCGACTCCGGTATGCCTGGTGTAGGCATTGGCTCGCCCTTGACGATTGCCTCGTATGCCTTAGAACGACCCTGGACATCATCGGACTTGATGGTAAGCATTTCCTGAAGGACGTGAGCGGCACCGAAGCCTTCGAGTGCCCATACCTCCATCTCTCCGAAACGCTGACCTCCGAACTGTGCCTTACCGCCAAGTGGCTGCTGGGTGATGAGACTGTACGGACCGATAGAACGAGCGTGCATCTTGTCCTCAACCATGTGACCGAGCTTAAGGAAGTAGGTTATACCTACGGTTGCCTGCTGGTCGAAACGCTCTCCGGTCTCACCATCATAGAGGTAAGTAGAGCAGAGGTTAGGCAGACCTGCCTTGTCAGTCCACTTCTTGAGGTCATCAAGCTTTGCACCGTCGAAAATTGGCGTTGCAAACTTCACACCGAGACGCTTTCCGGCTGCACCAAGGATGGCCTCGAATATCTGACCGAGGTTCATACGAGATGGCACACCCATAGGGTTAAGTACCAAGTCGACAGGACGACCGTCAGCGAGGAACGGCATGTCTTCCATGCGTACAATCTTCGAAACGATACCCTTGTTACCGTGACGTCCGGCAAGTTTATCACCGACCTGTATCTTACGCTTCTTGGCAATGTAAACCTTTGCCATCTGAAGGATGCCGGAAGGAAGCTCATCACCGATAGTGATGGCAAACTTCTTACGTTTGAGCTCTGCGTCAAGGGTCTTGTACTTGCGGATGTAGTTCATGATAAGGCGACGGATGAGGCCGTTGATGTGCTCATCGTCTGTCCATCCGCTGCTCTGAATACCCTCGTAGTCGAGGTTCTTCAATGCAGCTACTGTGAACTTGCTGCCCTTTGTTATGATTTCAGCATCAGAATAATCCTTAATGCCCATTGAAGTCTTTGACTTCGTAAGGGTCATCAGACGGTCGACGAGCATGTCCTTAAGGTCGTTCGTCTTTGCCTCGTACTCCTCGTCTATCTTCTGAAGTGTAATCTTATCTTGTTTCTTGCTCTCGCGAGTCTTAATGGCACGAGAGAAGAGCTTCTTATCAATAACGATACCGCTAAGTGACGGATTGGCTTTCAATGAAGAATCTTTCACATCACCGGCCTTGTCACCGAAGATGGCACGAAGCAGCTTCTCCTCTGGCGATGGGTCGCTCTCTCCCTTTGGAGAAATCTTACCAATGAGGATATCGCCCGGCTCTACACGTGCACCGACACGGATGATACCGTTCTCGTCCAAATCCTTTGTAGCTTCCTCGCTGACATTTGGAATGTCTGAAGTGAACTCCTCAACGCCGCGCTTGGTCTCACGAACATCAAGCTGGTACTCGTCTACGTGTACTGATGTCAGTACATCCTCACGGACCATACGCTCTGAGATAACGACAGCATCCTCGTAGTTGTAACCCTTCCAAGGCATGTACGCAACGAGGAGGTTGCGACCAAGTGCAAGTTCGCCGTTCTCTGTAGCGTAGCCTTCTGTCAGGATATCACCCTTCTTAACGCGCTGTCCCTTGTTGCAGATAGGACGCAGGTCGACAACCATGTTCTGGTTGGTGCGACGGAACTTCGGAATACGATATTCCTTTGTTGCAGGCTCGAAGCTAACGAATTCATCATCTTCGCTGCGGTCGTAAAGTATACGGATTGTAGTTGCGTCTACATATTCGATAACACCATCGCCTTCAGCAGTTATCTGAGTGCGGCTGTCTTCACAGACTTGCCTCTCAAGACCGGTACCTACAATAGGAGCGTCGTTATGAAGCAATGGTACTGCCTGACGCATCATGTTACATCCCATCAGTGCACGGTGTCCGTCGTCATGCTCCAAGAATGGAATAAGACCGGCAGAAACTGATGCAATCTGCTGAGGAGAGACATCCATGAGGTCTACCTTCGTAGGAGGAACAACAGGATAATCAGCATCCTGACGACACTTAACGGTCTTACGGATAAATGTACCATCATCATTAAGCGGTGCATTGCCCTGTCCGATAATCTTGTCTTCCTCTTCCTCTGCTGTCAGATAAATGACATCTTCATTGTTCATGTCAACCTTTGCATCATTAACCTTACGGTAAGGTGTGACAATGAAGCCAAGGTCGTTAATCTTTGCATAGAGACAGAGAGACGAGATAAGTCCGATGTTAGGACCTTCAGGTGACTCGATAGGACACAGACGGCCGTAGTGAGTGTAGTGAACGTCACGGACCTCGAAACCTGCACGCTCACGAGACAGACCTCCAGGACCAAGTGCCGAAAGACGGCGTTTGTGAGTTACCTCGGCAAGAGGGTTGGTCTGGTCCATGAACTGGCTCAGTGGGTTCGTGCCGAAGAAACTGTTGATAACGCTGGAAATAGTCTTAGCGTTAATAAGGTCGGTTGGCTGGAAGACCTCATTGTCGCGGACATTCATACGCTCGCGAATGGTTCTTGCCATACGGGCCAAGCCGATTGAGAATTGGTTGCTCAACTGCTCGCCAACAGTACGAACACGACGGTTCGACAGGTGGTCGATATCATCGACAGTAGCACTTGAGTTAACCAACTGAATGAGATACTTAATAATCTCTATAATATCTTCTTTCGTAAGCACGCGAGTATCCATGCTTATGTCAAGACCGAGTTTCTTATTGATACGGTAACGACCAACCTCACCCAAGTCATAACGCTTGTCAGAGAAGAACAGGTTCTGGAACACTTCTCTTGCACTTGCATCATCGGCAGGGTCAGCATTACGGAGCTGGCGGTAGATATAGTTTACAGCCTCTTTCTCTGAGTGGCTCGGGTCTTTTGCCAGTGTATTGAAGATGATAGCATACTTGTTTGCTGCTTCCTCATCTTTGTGGACAAGGATTGAAGTAGCGCCACTATCAAGAATATCATCAATGTTGTCAGCAGAGATAGCTGTCTCACGCTCAACAACGACCTCGTTACGCTCAATAGAAACAACCTCACCGGTATCCTCATCAACGAAGTCCTCATTCCAAGACTTCATGACATTACCAGCGAGTTTACGGCCAATTGCGGCTTTAAGACTCTTCTTGTTTACTTTGATTTCTTCGCAAAGGTCGAAAATCTGAAGTATGTCTTTATCGCCTTCGAAACCAATAGCACGCAACAAAGTTGTCACAGGCAACTTCTTCTTACGGTCAATGTAAGCATACATCACATTATTAATATCCGTTGCGAATTCAATCCAAGAGCCCTTGAACGGAATAATGCGGGCACTATAAAGCATTGTGCCGTTAGCATGCTGGCCTTGTCCGAAGAACACACCTGGCGAACGGTGCAACTGAGAAACGACAACGCGCTCTGCACCATTGATGACGAATGTTCCATTCTTCGTCATGTATGGGATTGTTCCGAGGAAGACATCCTGAATGAACGTACCGAAATCCTCATGGTCAGGGTCGGTACAATAGAGCTTCATCTTTGCCTTCAAAGGAACACTGTAGGTAAGTCCGCGCTCAAGACACTCATCAATGGTATAGCGAGGCGGATCAATGTAGTAGTCGAGAAACTCCAACACGAAGTTGTTTCGCGTATCAGTAATTGGGAAGTTCTCAGAGAAGACCTTATACAGTCCATCGTTCTTACGCTCTTCAGGTGGAGTGTCAAGTTGCAGAAAATCGCTGAAAGACTTAAGCTGCACGTCAAGGAAGTCCGGATATGGGTACGGATTCTTCACACTTGCGAAGCTTATTCTTTCGTTATTAGTCTTTGTTGCCATTTAATAATAATATGTGATTACTATTGGATGTATTTTCTTGTAAAAAGTCCCGGTGATATTAACGGCGGGAACAGAATGGATTTTCAGTCGGCATTGACTGCATCGGGGTGTATAATCAAGCTGGGGTGACAAAAGACACAAAAAGGTCGGGACTCACCTACTTGGCAAATCCCAACCGTATTCGTGTGATTATAATGCAGGCAGAAAACTAATCCTAAAGGGTTAAAGCAATCTGCCAAGCTAAATCTCAGCTAAATTACTTAAGAGTAACCTTAGCGCCCTCAGCCTCGATAGCCTTCTTCAGGTTCTCAGCCTCTTCCTTAGAAAGACCTTCCTTGATTACTGAAGGAGCAGCGTCTACGAGATCCTTAGCCTCTTTCAGTCCAAGACCGCAAGCTTCCTTGACAGCCTTAACGACCTTCAGCTTAGCTGCGCCAACCTCAGTCAGCTCAA
>OMVI01000065.1 GCA_900314455.1 uncultured Prevotella sp.
AGAATTTGATGCGGTCGAATGGAAACTTGATGCAAGTATCTATAAGAAAGATGCTCAACTTCTATTGATGAATCAGAATTTTGGTAATCCAAACATTCACAAGATGTTGACAGATTCATGTTATAATGATTGTTTGAAATATCGCAAGAAATATGGAAAGGAGGGAACAGAATGAACAGCTATATTCTAATTGGGATTGAAAGTTTCATTGACCATATCGGAAGCATTCGTGATTTGGGGATTGCCTATTGGAAGAAAGCAAACAAAAAGATGCAGGTGGGTGACATTGTGTACTTGTTCATATCAGACAAAGAACACAATCGCGTAATGTATAAGCTTCAAGTTGTCGAAACGGATAGCGTACGAGCAGATATGAAATATTGGCATGGAACATATAAGCATGACACCTCTTGTTTCAAGTTGAAAAATATCGCTCCTGTTTATCATGGTGATGGGCTTGATCGTGACGAATTGGAAGAGCATGGTATAAGTCGATATGTTCAATACAAGAGACTGACAATAGATCAAGCAGAATGGCTCTCTTCACATTTTGAATGAGGTTGTCTTTATTAACTCGCGTTCAATCAGAATCTGCTTGGCATGAGGAGTATACATTTTTTCATCATTTATGCAAAATAGATTATGTTGATTGTCAATCAATACAAAGTTATACCTATTAAGGATAAAAACAAAAAGGCACAATTAGATTCTCTTGAACTTAATTGTTCAAAAGTTCCATATATTCGTATAAATAGGGATGCTCCAACAAGAGACCCCTATACTGGATTTAGGTATGCGGGTGCACCTGTTCCGCAATCAATAGAAGGTAAAGACTTTAAAGAAATAAAAATTGAAATAGGGTATTTTGATGTTGAAACCCTTGCATTACAGCCAGATGAAATAAAAATAGAGAATGTTTTTGTAGAAGAAATCAATTATTGGGAGTATACTAATGCAGAAGAAGGTAAAGGACATTGTTATAAGTTTCATTTAAGAGGAGAAGATGGTGGCAAGTTCATATATGAACATGATGGAAGCATTAAAACTTTTTTAGGTACAATCCTTAAAAAAATAAACAAAGAAATAGAGTCAGGGATTAGTTTCTCCGAGATCAATATCCACTTTTTTAAAGAATGTTCTCTGGATTGGGAATGGGATATTCATCATAAATACTTTAATCCATACAATTCTATTCTCAGTATGGTTTACAACTGTAAATTAGAAAGGAAGGAAACTTTTCATTCTCCATATGGTTCAAACTATGGTATTACAATTGATTTGGAATCTCCATATATGTATAATCCATATGTTTTTTGGCTGTTTTCCAAATCCATTAAAGATTTAAAATTTGTCACTAAAGGGAAAAATAGAAAATATACAGGGTTAGTAATGTCATTGCCGAAGTATATTGAAGAAGAATTGGGACTTGGAGATGTTATACACCCTGATTACAAGAATCATGTAGAATTGGATATTCTTTCTAATATTGTTTTAAATTACAATGAAGATTTCTGTAGACAGGCTTGGAAGAAGTTGACCCCTACTTGGGAAAGTAACAAGTACATAACGCCCAAAATATCATCTGAACTCTACAATCAGTATTGCATTTTTCGGAATATGAAGTGTTGGCATTATATTGATGGACAATACAGAGTAGGCAGAGATGATTACGAATGGGATGAAGATACTTATGCAATTCCAGTATTGGGTGGATGCAAAATATCAGAGAAAGTGTTAGATGCAATAAATAGAGAACTTAAAATAAACTTCCAATACCAGGAAGAAAGCCAGAGATATTATTTCCGTGTATGTGGTGAAAGCGAAACTATTGCAGGGATGGCAAAAAGAAGAGGTGGTGAAATCAGCAATGAGAATACCATTTCACAAATACTGAAAATAATGCTTGCAGAAGGAGTATAGTTTCATTGATAATTTAAGGCGCAGGTTGCCAGCCTGCGCCTAAGGATTTTACAGTCTGCCATTTGGTATTTTATCCATCCCCACGCCAAAAGCATGTCTAATGCCATGTCGGTGTAAAAGGATAGTGGCATATCGAAATCTGCAATAAGAGTTTCATAAGTCTTCGCAGCAATGCCAGTTGCAACCAAAAAATACTCAACATTATTGAGTGCAAACTTAACAACCTTTTTAAGGGTTGACTGAACATTTTTGATAAATGTAGTCAACGGAAACTTTTCTTTTGTTTTCATAAACTATCATTTTAATGTTCAACTTTAATCCTGCATCATGAGGGGAGTCGAACCCCTTGGGTTGTAAATCCAGTCCAATCTACGATGCGGATGCAAAGATACAAGAAATAATTGATATTGAAGCATTCAATCTGCGAAAAATACTAAATAGTGACGAATTTCGTTTGATTTTCTAATCATAGCTGCTTAAATGAGATATCTTTGTGTAATCATCGATATGCCATTTCTTTACGTTCCTCGTCATTCATATCATCTATATCATCATAGTTTCTTCTCTTACGATTGTTATTGTCACCATTAGATGTCGGAACAAATGCGGAACAGGAGTAGAGCCTCATGTAACTGAAAATATTGCTGTCCGCTAAAACTCAAAATGGCAAAAACATCCAACCCGAAGCCCTGTAAATTTGGACTTCGGGCTTATTCTTTCAAAAAGTAAGCCCCCCTCTAATCAAACAGACTCG
>OMVI01000066.1 GCA_900314455.1 uncultured Prevotella sp.
AACACGGTGGGCGTAGTTCAGTTGGTTAGAGCGTCAGATTGTGGTTCTGAATGTCGTGGGTTCGAGTCCCACCCCCCACCCTCAAGGAAAAGCTCTGAGACCAATCGGTTTCGGAGCTTTTTTCGTATAATAAAAAGACACTTTTGCCGTTTTAATACTAAGTATAAACTCATTAAAAAAGACATTTATGTGCGGGATAGTAGGTTATATTGGAAGCCGTAACGCTTACGACATTCTTATAAAGGGACTTCATCGTCTCGAGTACCGTGGTTACGACTCAGCCGGCGTAGCTCTTATTAATAATGAAGACAAGCTGAATGTCTACAAGGCTAAGGGTAAAGTATCGGACCTTGAGACAGTTGCCAAAGGACAGGACGTAACTGGAAACATTGGTATTGCGCACACGCGGTGGGCCACTCATGGTGAACCGTCTGTTCGCAATGCACATCCTCACGTTTCAGAGTCGGGCAACATCGTTATAGTACACAACGGGATAATTGAGAATTACTCAGAGTTGCGTCATCAATTGCAGGCGAAGGGATTCCACTTCAAGAGCGATACCGACACGGAAGTTCTCGTTCAGCTGATACAATACGCTCAGGACAAGCACCATACGGACTTGACACAGTCTGTGTGTCATGCTCTTCGCAAGTGTGTAGGTGCATACGCCATTGCTGTTATGGACCGTCGCAATCCTAATCAGATTGTGGCTGCGCGCAAGGGCTCTCCGATGGTAATTGGAGTAGGTAAGGACAACGAGGAATTCTTCATCGCCAGTGATGCGTCACCTATCGTAGAATATACCAAGAATGTAGTTTACGTTGATGACGAGCAGGTCGTTACGATTGAGCGTGGCAAGGATTTGCAGATATGGAACCTCGATAAAACGCGTGCAAACGTGAAGATTGACGAGGTGGACATGGATATCGATATGCTCTCAAAGGGCGGTTTCCCTCACTTTATGTTAAAGGAAATCTTCGACCAGCCTAAGTGTTTGCGCGACTGCATGCGTGGACGCCTCTTCGTGAAGACATCTGCTGACGAGAAAAAGGATGGCCGTGATAACTATGTAGACGCCAACAAGATTGTCCTTTCTGCCGTTAAGAACAACAAGGACAGACTTATGCAGGCTTCACGCTTCATCATCGTGGCTTGCGGAACTAGCTGGCACGCCGGACTTATAGGCAAACAGCTCATCGAGCAGTACTGCCAGATACCGGTGGAGGTCGACTATGCGAGTGAGTTCCGTTATCGCAACCCTATCGTTTATTCTACTGACGTTGTCATAGCAATAAGCCAGAGCGGTGAGACTGCTGATACACTGGCTGCTATAGAGCTTGCAAAGGCAAAGGGCGCATGCATCTTCGGTATTGTCAATGCTGTAGGCTCGAGTATCGCACGTGAGACTGATACAGGCATTTACATTCACGTCGGACCGGAGATTGGTGTTGCGTCAACAAAGGCTTTCACTGGTCAGCTGACTTGTCTGACGCTCCTTGCGCTTGCCCTTGGTAAATGCCGCGGAACCATTTCACAAAAGGAGTACGACGATATGATACAGGAACTGGGCATCATTCCTGACAAGATAGAGCAGGTCTTGAAGCTTAATGACCGCATAAAGACCATCAGCCGTACTTACACTTACGCCACCAACTTCCTGTATCTTGGTCGTGGATGGAACTATCCGGTAGCTCTGGAAGGCGCTCTGAAGCTGAAAGAGATAAGCTATATTCACGCTGAAGGTTATCCGGCAGCAGAGATGAAGCACGGTCCTATAGCCCTTGTGGACGACCATATGCCTGTTCTCTTCGTTGCTACGCACCACAAGCAATACCAGAAGATAGTTTCCAATATGGAAGAGGTAAAGGCACGTGGCGGACATATTATCGCTATAATAACAGAAGGGGACACTGAGATACCTAAGATTGCCGATGAATGCATCGAGGTTCCTCACACTTTGGCTCCTCTGGCACCACTGCTCACGGTCATTCCGTTACAGTTGCTGGCTTATCACGTGGCCGTCTGCAAGGGACTTAACGTCGACCAGCCGCGTAACCTTGCAAAGAGCGTAACTGTGGAGTAATATTTCAGTAAATTCATACATTATATATAGTAAAAAGGCATGCTTACGATTGCTTCGTGAGCATGCCTTTTTTAGTTCTGTAAGACTATTATATTGAAGACAGAGAGATGTTCAGCTCTCTGTCGTTATTGTAGCCGGAATTTACAATCCACGCGCTTTCCAAATGCGTTCCTTGGCTGCATTAATCTCCTGGAACTTCTTCTCGGCTGCTTTGCGGACGTCCTCTCCAAGTGCTGCTACACGGTCTGGATGGTGCTTCAGGGCCATTTTACGGTATGCTGCGCGTACTTCTGCGTCCGTGGCATCAGGACTTACGCCAAGCACTTTGTAAGCGTCGTCGAGGCTTCCGCTATCTCTGCTGCCCTCATTCAGGTGCAACATCGACTCAATATCTTCACGGCTGAGGTTCAAATAGCCTCCGACCTCGCGTATTGCAGCGACTTCCTCTGGCGAAACATAGCCGTCAGCCATCGCGATAAGTACAAGGAAATTGAGCATTTGCAGGCGAGTTGAGTAGTCCATGTGTATGTCCATTTCCATGCACGACTTGCGAATGGTTTCCTTAAAGCCTGCATATCCTTGCTTCTTCTGTTCCTCGAATAGCCTCAGGAGAATGTCATTGCCTTGCTGTTCGGCATCGTTGCCGAAGTTTTCGCGCAGAAAACGACGCACAAACTCCATCTCTGAATGCATTATCTTGCCGTCCGCCTTGATGATATAGCTAGCCAGCACGAGCATGGAGAAAAGAAACGAGTTACGGTTGCCTTGCTGCGTCTCGAAGGCCGTGTACCTGCGATTGCCGTATTGGGTGTTTCCAGAGCCGTAGAAGCCATTCTGTGCGTTGTTATAGCCATTGTTCCCGTACGTGCCATTGAAGCCGTTACCACCACCATTCTTTGATGATGAGCTACTTTCTGATGCACTGTCAATGAAGCTGCCTATACAAAATCCGAGTAAACCACCGAGAATACTGCCCGTCGTAATCCATCCAAGGAATCCGCCTATCCACTTTCCTAATGCCATAGTATGGTGTTTTATGAGTTTATTATAGAATTATATCTTGTCTATTTAATGACAAACTGCATGCCAAAGTATTGTATGTCTCTTATCGGTTTATGGAAATTTCAACCTTCGGCAGCATGCTTTCAAATCCGAATTCGCAGTTTAATCCGATATTGTCACCGTTTTTCAGAGTTATATTTCCACTGCAAGTACCTTCCGAAGTGTCGTCACAAAAGATGCCATGTCTCCGTAATCCGGCAGCGAAGAGGTCTCGTTCGCCTTCGTCGGTAAACACTATTTTGATGAAATCAACAACGAATCCCTCCAGCTTCATTATATGAATGTAAATGCCGTTGTTTGGTTTCTCAGTTCCATCGGTTTCAAATTCGTCCATTGAGAGGGTCATGTTGCGCCCGCCCCAGACAGCCATTTCACCGTCGCTAGGGTCGTCATCCATCTTGAGAATTTTCCATCCTGTGCTCTCGTATAGCTTTTCAAGATTGTGAAGGTCGTCCGGCTTAATGTCCTTAAAGCCCAAAAGACGAACCATCATGGATGGTGAAACGGTACTGGCAATTCTGTTTTGCGATGCTCCACGAAACGGTATGGAAGCCAAAAACACAACCATCAAGATTGTAAATAATATTCCTCTTTTGTTAATAGATATTGTCATAAATTTTCATAGTTAGGTAAATTCGTTAAAAATAAATATTTTTGATTATCGTAATCCATCTTGCAGGCGTATGTGTTCACGCCATTACTGACGACGAGATAGTCGACATGAAGCAGCAGATTGTAGACGCTGATTTGATCGAAAACTCTCTGTGTGATTTGAATATCTGGCGCCTTGTATTCGACTATCATTTTCGGGTGATATTGCCGGTCGTAAAGGACGCTGTCGGCACGGATTTTCTTCTCACCGATTTGAAGCGAAATCTCATTCGCAAGCAGAGCGGAGGGGAAATTCTTGTGTTCAATCAGATAGTGGACGAAGTGCTGGCGGACCCATTCTTCAGGAGTTAACGCTACGTATTTGTGGCGCAAAATATCGAAGATTTGGTCCCTTCCGGAAACTGTCCGAATTCTGACGTCATATTGCGGGAGGTTTATCTGTTGCATGATGTGCTATATATAAATAATGTATAGGTGCAAGACGGCAGAACTTCAGATAGAGTTTTCGAGTTATAGGGGTGCCGAAAGAAAATTAGAAATGAATTCTTTTTGTTTTGTCTTCAGTTTGCCGTATCTTTGCATTGGATACAAAGATAATGATTTTTTTGAAAATATGCCAACCAAAAACGGAACAACATTTCAGCAAATAATGACCGACCTGGATGCGGGGAGGTTCTTACCTATATATATATTGATGGGCGATGAGCCTTACTATATAGATAAGATATCTGACTACATTGCCGAAAATGCACTTCCGCCGGAGGAGCGTGACTTCAACCAAACCATCGTTTATGGTGCTGATACGACTGCGATGAAAATCTGCGATCAGGCTCACCAGTTCCCGATGATGGCAAAATACCAGGTCATTATTGTGAAAGAAGCTCAGGCAATAAAATCACTTGATCCTCTGGAGAGGTATCTCCGCAAACCTGTCGCATCGACAATTCTTGTTTGGTGTTATAAGAACGGCACCATTGACAAACGCAAGAAAGTTGTCTCTTTGGCACAGACTGTCGGGGTGGTTTTCGAAAGCAAAAAACTCCGCGATTATCAGTTACCGTCTTTTGTCTCATCTTATCTACATGACCACAAGGCAACCATTGACCAGAAAGCTGCCCAAATGATTTCCGATCATGTTGGCGCCGACCTCAACAGATTGACTTCAGAACTCGACAAGCTTCTGATTGGTCTGCCGGAAGGAAACCGACAAGTCACTCCGGAGGTAGTCGAGCGGGAGATAGGAGTAAGCAAGGACTTCAACACTTTTGAACTTCGGGATGCCATTATACAGAAGAATGTTTTCAAAGCAAACCAGATAATCAAATATTTTGACAGTAATCCTAGGTCCGGTTCTATTTATAAGTCACTCCCAATGATATTTAATTTTTTCCAGAATTTGATGATTGTCCATTACAGTCGACCAAATAAGACGGAAAATGACGTTGCCAGAGCATTGGGACTGAAGACTCCATGGGGAGCGAAAAGTTATATCACAGGTATGAGGAACTATTCACCTGCCAAAACCAAGTATATAATTTCAGCCATCAGGAGCATCGATGCCAAGAGCAAGGGTATCGACAATCCGGATACAGAAGCTGGAGATTTGATGAAGGAACTCATATTCTTCATCCTCCACTGATTACTTTTTCTCATCCCTCGGATGATACATGAAGCCAGGTTATGACCACGGTCATAATCTGGCTTCTGCATTATGATGCCCATGTGGTTCAGGGAAAAGAGGATATTCAGAGGCCTTTTCAGTCCTGATTTTACGCTTAAAGCAGGCTCTTTGGGTGCAAAATGTGCGACTTTCGGGGCAAAAAACGGTATTTCCAGGCATCTTTGAGACCCTAATTCGAATCTCTTTCAAACGGTTTTTGGTAATTTCGTGACGTGTGAAAAACAAATTAAGAAGTTGTATTTCAATAGTTTAGCTTCTGAAAACACGCTCTGAAAATTAAGAATTTCAAACTTTCCGAACATCTGTCTTTAAATACTCAAAAAACGAATAAATTCGGACGTTTTCGAGTCTGTCATTTCAGAGTTCACATTTATTATAATTAAGAATACTGATTTTAAAATACCGAACTTTGATTTACCAAACCAAAGTAGCCTTTGATTTACCAAACTAAAGTAAATTAAAGTACTAAATTTAAACTAATAGATTTACTTTTGTAAAGCTAAAACACTGTTTTAGGAACCTTGTTTGTATCTTTATGCATACTTATTATGCGTTATATAACTGCTTAAAGTCCAATATATTATAGAGTTTGGCGACAAAAAGATGTAAAACAAAGTACCTTTTATTCCTTATTTTAGTGCATATTCGGCTTTTATAGGTTAAGTATATCGTAAAGTACTCATTATAACCCAGTCTTTTGTATAAACCCTTTATATAAGGGCTTTGTCAAGTTGCGTTACTAAATATTTGGTTTTGTAAATCCAAATCTCTTTTCCTACTCTTTTATTTCATAATTCCGAAGTTTCAGTTTTGTAAATATAAAATTATGAAACTTAAAAAAGTCCGATTTAGTTTTGGCTTTTTGAAGTTTTATTTTTACCTTTGTAAAATCAAAGGAAAAGCCGAATTTCGGTCTATTTTTTACTATTTCACGATTATGGAAGAACGAATTAAGCTCTTGATGGAGCATGAACATCTGAACCAGCAACTCTTCGCTGACTTCTTAGGAGTCTCATCTGCTACCATCAGCAGCATCATAAATAAGAAGTCGAGACCTACTCTTAAAATTGTTGAGGCTATCCGCCGGAAGATTCCAAATATAAGTTTGGACTGGTTGGTCTTTGGTACAGGTCCAATGTTCTTAGACGACAAGAACAAGACAGCTACCCCTACTCCTACCCCAACAGCATCTTCAGCTTCGGAGCCTGTACTCGACTTCTCTGATGACAACGAAGCTTCAAAAAATGTTGCCTCACCGTCTAATTTTAATAACGGTGTAAATACTACACCTAAAAATAAAGAAACAGTAACTGTGAAATATGTTGACAAACCTCAACGGCATATCTCTCAGATAATGGTTATATATGATGACCAAACTCTGGAGACCTTTGTTCCGAAGAAGTAAGTCGCTTTTCCAAATTTGATTCGATGGTAAATGCCATTAGGCAGATTCGCTCATGTTCCCTTTGCTTTCATGTTTCTGAATTCTCCTAATGGCATTTGCTTTTCTAACTTCTATCTTTCTATCCTCGTTTTATTTGTTTCCTTGTCGTGTATTTTCTACCTTTTATTATTTGTTCCATATTAACTTTTTGTTCTGTTGTTGACTTCCTTACTTTTATACTAATATTTTTAGTTTATCCGAAATATTGAATTATGACTTCCGCAAACGTCGAAGAGGTTTTATTTTCGGTAACCTTTGGCAAGGGAGAGCAACGACCGCAGTCTGTGTTAAAGTATCGAGCAGCTTATAACTCTGTGCTTCGTAGATGTGCTACAGCGTGAAATGCGTAAAAAGTATATTAACTGTTTCTATATGCGCCTAGTGTTGTAGCGCATCTACGAAGCGCTGAGTGATTGATTATGCAATTATCTTCACCCCACATTGCGCTATCGTTTATGTGGGGTAACCGACGGTTTAACCTCTCCGAGGTTATTGCAACTGTATTTTCTTGTCGCTCCAAATATCGGGTGAACCATATTTGTTCGAGTTTTGGACTTGGGGCTACGGTAGTCTATTCGAATGGAATTGTAATCTGAAGGAATACGGTTTAATGTCTAGTTGTATAAGTCTTGGAATGTGGTTCAATAGGTCTAGGCGCATGGTTAGATAAGTATGGAAACGTGTGAGGTTATGTTTCTCGTTCCGAAAGGTCAACTTTCGAGAAGAAAAATAAATTAAAAATGGAGGAAAAATAAATTAAATTTCGACTAAAAATAAATTATTTTTCTCGCAAAAATAAATTAAAAACTATTCTGAAAGTTATCCTTTCGTACTTGAGTCGATAAACTGTTGTATTTCAATATGTTGCAGATTGAGTTGTTGAAAAGCAAGTTGTCCTTCTGAATTTTGTTGTTTTGGGCTCGGCTGACATATCAAGTGATTACATCAACGGAGCTTTATGGAGTTTTTTATTCTCGTAAACCTCATTCGAGGGAGTGCAGTGACCGCAGAATAGAGATAATGTAAAGTAGCGTGTCTTCGAAGCGCTGAGTTGATTTGAGCTTCCTTTGTATCCCCACATTGTGCTGTCGCTTATGCGGTGTTAACAACAGTTTAGCCTCTGCGAGGTCAATGCTGTAGCGTAGTCCTTTATTACTTATGTCGGATGAGGTCTATTTTTGTATTGCAATTCCTTTTTTATCTCCGATAAAATTCCTATTTTTGCATTCACTTATAAGTATTTTATTTAGATGAAAAAGTACCTTCTAGATCTTACAGTAGTGTCAGTTGAGAGGCTCAGCCCTATTCATGTCCTACTGAAACTTACCAGTGACGAGACGTTGCCCGACATCCTTCCCGGGCAGTTTGTAGAAGTTCGGGTAGACGACTCACCCACGACATTCCTTCGCCGTCCTATCTCCGTCAACTTTGTCGACCGCGACAAGAATGAGCTTTGGCTCTTGATTGCCGCCGTTGGAGACGGAACCAGGAAACTTGCCGAGCTGAAGTCCGGTGACACTGTCAATTGTCTGCTACCCCTTGGCAACGGTTTCACATTCCCAAAGTCAAAGGACGAACACATACTTCTTATCGGCGGCGGAGTCGGAGTAGCTCCTATCCTTTACTTCGGAAGCAAGATTCGCGAGTTCGGCGCAAAAGTGTCCTTCCTTCTCGGAGCCAAGACATCATCGGCATTGCTTGAGCTCGACGAGTTCAAAAAGGTCGGTCCGGTGTATGTCACCACTGAGGACGGCAGCCTTGGCGCGCGCGGTTTCGTTACCAATCACCCATTTCTCTCTTCTGGAGAATACACCCGCATCTCCATGTGCGGTCCGACTCCGATGATGAAAGCTGTTGCAGCGTTTGCGAAGAAATCCAGTGTGCCTTGTGAGGCATCGCTTGAGAATATGATGGCTTGTGGACTTGGCGCCTGCCTTTGCTGTGTCGAGAAAACTACGGAGGGAAATCTCCGCGTCTGCCAGGACGGTCCTGTGTTCGACATCAACAAGCTTTTATGGTAATATAGGCACCGTTTCGCATGACGAAACTAAGCTCCCTATTACATATTATATAATATATATACTTTCAATATATTTCATTTGAGATGGTTGATTTAAATGTAAAGATAAATGATATAAGCCTTCGCAACCCCGTGATGACTGCCAGCGGCACTTTCGGTTACGGTTTGGAGTTTGCCGATCTAGTCCCTTTGAACGGTCTCGGAGGAATTATCGTGAAGGGTACGACACTCCATCCCCGTCAGGGCAATGACTACCCGCGCATGGCAGAGACAGCTTCGGGAATGCTGAACTGCGTAGGCTTGCAGAATAAGGGCGTCGATTACTTCGTTGAACATATCTATCCCCAGATTAAGGACATTGATACAAACATAATAGTAAACGTCAGCGGCAGTTCACCGGACGACTATGCCGAGTGTGCCCGTCGCCTTGGCGGACTTGATGCAGTGCCCGCCATAGAGGTGAACATCAGTTGCCCTAACGTGAAAGACGGCGGAATGGCATTCGGCGTTACCTGTGAGGGAGCCGCAAGTGTTGTCCGTGCCGTTCGCAAGACCTACCACAAGACGATGATAGTGAAGCTTTCGCCTAACGTTACCGACATTGCCTCGATTGCTAAGGCATGTGAGGATGAAGGCGCCGACAGTGTTTCGCTTATCAATACGCTGATGGGAATGGCGATAGACATTGAGCACCGCAAGCCGAAGCTCAGTATCCGGACCGGCGGACTTAGCGGACCTGCCGTTAAGCCTGTAGCAGTTAGGATGGTGTATGATGTCGCCCATGCCGTCAAAATTCCTGTTGTTGGTCTTGGCGGAATAATGACTGCCGGGGATGCGATAGAGTTTATTATGGCAGGTGCTACGGCGATAGAGGTCGGCACGGCCAACTTTGTTGACCCGACTGTGACCATCAAGATACGCGACGGCATTGCAGCATGGCTCGAAAAGCATGGCTGCAAGAGCGTGACGGAGATAATAGGGGCCGTGTAGGGAAGGTTGGCGCAGCGCCGCAACACACCGAACGCAAGAAAGGATAATAAGAAGGGCAACGCAAGGCTAGGTAAAGGCGAAGCTAAGGCTACAGAAGGGCGCGGCTGGCTATAGCAAATGCTGGTAGAGGAAGCGCTCGCCGAGCAGCCTGCCTTCCTCGTACAGAGCCTCGAGGCGCTTCGTGTTCCGTTCTATTCGGCTCACGGTGACGGGCGCCTCGGGACGTATGACGAGAATCTTTCCGCTCTCTTCTAGTTCGTCGATTAAGTCGAGCTGCTCGTTGTAAGCCCTGAGACGATGGCTTAGCAGCATTCTCAGCCGCGGAAATTTGCGATAGACGAAGCGTGGCTGCTTGCGGTCCTTGCCCGTATCACGCCATCCCTTGTTCCTCGTAGCTATCACGATGTTGGTAGCATGTCCCGTTTCCATAGCGTGGAGAATGGGAATCGAGTCGGCAATGCCACCGTCAAGCATCGGTTTCCCGTCGATATCAACAATCTTACTGACGTATGGCAGACTCGACGAGGCACGTGCCAGTTCATTCAGGCGATGCTTGTTGCCTTCTCTCTCTGTAAGGTATTCCGTCCGTCCGGTTCGGCAGTTCGTCATTGTCATTTCGAAAGTATAACCCCGTTTGCAGTTTTTGAAATACTCGTCATAGTCGAACGGGACGAGTTCGTAAGGAAAACGGCTGAACAGAAGTTCCGGGTCGAATATGCATCCTTGAGTTATGAGGTGCTTCAGTCCGATGTAGTTGTACCTTGCCAGCATGTCGATGTTCGACATCCGCGCCCTCCTCGGCTGCCGGCTCATATATGACAGACCGTTGCAGGCACCTGCCGACACCGCCACGACGTATCTGAAGTACACGTTGTGCTTCATAAACGCGTCTAGAACGCCCGAGGTGAAAACACCGCGCATGCCTCCGCCTTCGAGTATGAGTCCTGTGTTCCTGTCTATTTTCATATTGTCTGTCTTCAACGAATTAACCTTGTTTGCAAAACGAATGCATAAAAACACGTTAAAACAATTGCAAAGTTAACGCTTTCTGAGCAAAAATGCGTAACTTTGCAATCAATTATTAAAATAAAGTTCAAAGTATGTTTAGTAAGCAGACATATATCAGCCGCCGCGAGGAGCTGAAGAAACTTGTTGGTTCGGGTGTTATCATCCTCTTCGGAAACAATGACAGCCCAGCCAATTTCCCCGCAAACGCATACTATCCATTCCGTCAGGACTCCTCGTTCCTTTACTATTTTGGCCAGCAGCGTGATGGTCTCGTTGGAGTCATTGACATCGACAACAACATAGAAACCCTCATAGGTGACGACATCGACATAGACGATATTGTCTGGTACGGCAGTGTCGACAGCGTTCACGACATGGCATTGCAGGTAGGAGTCGAGAATTCGGCTCCTATGAAGAGCCTCAAGACCATCGCCAACGACGCCATGCGCAACCACCGCAAGATACACTATCTTCCGCCATACCGTGCCGACATCAAGATACAGATATTCGATTTGCTCGGCATTCATCCCAACCAGCAGAAGGAAAGCGCTTCGATGGATCTCATTCGTGCCGTCGTCAAGATGCGCTCAACGAAGACCCAGGAGGAGATTGACGAACTGGAGCGTGCTGCCGTCATAGGCTACAAGATGCACACCACAGCCATGAAGCTCACCAAACCGGGCGTTACGGAGAAGTACATAGGCGGTCAGGTCGACGGCGTGGCCCACTCCTACGGCTCCATGGTATCGTTCCCGACCATCTTCTCACAGCATGGCGAGATTATGCATGGCAACCCTTCAATGGCAAAACTCGAGAGCGGACGTCTCGTTCTCTGCGATGCCGGTGCCGAAACACTTGAGCACTATTGTTCCGACAATACCCGTACGTATCCAGTCAACGGAAAGTTCACCGAGCGTCAGCTTTCAATATATAAAGTTGTAGAGGAGTGCCACGACCAGGTTCTTCAACTCGCACATCCCGGTGTGAAGTATGCCGACGTACACTTTGCCATCTGTCGTATTATATTCAACCGCATGAAGGAACTCGGACTTGCAAAGGGCAACACCGAGGACGCCATCGCAGCCGGAGCACAGGCAATGTTCCTGCCTCACGGACTCGGTCACATGATGGGCATGGACGTACACGATATGGAGTCGCTCGACCAGATTAACGTAGGCTTCGACGAAGAGACACGTCCTAATCTGGAACAGTTCGGTACCAATTGCCTTCGCATGGGACGCCGCCTTCAGGAAGGTTTCGTCGTAACCGACGAGCCGGGCATATACTTCATTCCTGACCTTATCGACGAGTGGCGGGCCGAGAAGCATTGCGCCGACTTCCTCAACTTCGACGAACTCGACAAGTACAAGGACTTCGGAGGTATCCGCATCGAGGACGATGTGCTTATAACGAAGGACGGCTGCCGCTTTATCGGCAAGGACCGCATACCATATCATCCTAAGGACGTTGAGGAGTTCATGGGTGCACAAGCGTAAATAATCCAACAGGTATTACATAGAATAAAACAAATAATTAATAAACAATGAAGAAAACTTTCGCTTTAGCCGCACTTGCCTTGGTGGCAATAGCAGCGAACGCACAAGAGACTAAGGACAGCGCAAAGTCAAATAAGCCTGTCTTCACAGTAGTAAAGGAGAATCCTATCACAAGTGTTAAGGACCAGAACCGTTCCGGTACGTGCTGGGACTACTCCACTCTGAGCTTCTTCGAGGCAGAAATCCTCAAGAAGACTGGTAAGACTTATGACCTCAGCGAGGCTTTCGTAGCCAACAAGACATATATGGACCGTGCCATCCAGGTAGTCCGTCTGCATGGCGACTGCCAGTTCTCTGAGGGTGGTTCAGCCTACGACCCACTTTATTGCCTCGAGCACTACGGTATCGTTCCGCAGTCAGTCGAGCAGTATCCTACAACAACCCCAGACGACTCTCTGTTCAATTTCAACGAGTTCTTCTCAGTTATGACTCCGTATGTCAACGCCATCGCCAAGAACAAGGCAAGTCGCATAAGCCAAAACTGGAAGCAGGGACTGCAGGGAATTCTCGATTCATACCTCGGCAAAGCACCTGAGCAGTTCACATACGAAGGCAAGACCTACACTCCGAAGTCTTTCGCAGAGAGCCTTGGACTCAACTGGAGCGACTATGTGAGCATCACCTCATACACACATCATCCATTCTGGACATCGTTCGCAGTCGAAGTGCAGGACAACTGGCGCAATCCGCTGTCTTACAACGTTCCTATGGACGACATGATGCGTATCATCGACAATGCTGTTGAGAATGGTTACACCGTTGCTTGGGGTGGCGATGTCAGCGAGCCGGGTTTCACCCGCAGTGGTCTCGCATACATGGTCGATGCCAAGAAGATTGAGGACAACAAAGGTAGTGATATGGCTCACTGGCTCGGTCTGTCGTCAAAGGAGAAGCGCGACCTCATCGACTCTCTTGGCGTTAACGTTCCGGAGATTACTCCAACACAAAAGCAGCGCCAGGAGCGTTTCGACGACTGGGAGCTCACCGACGACCACGGAATGCTTATTTTCGGTATCGCAAAGGACCAGAACGGCAAGGAGTACTACATGGTCAAGAATTCTTGGGGTGACACCGGCGACTATCACGGTATCTGGTACATGACCAAGAACTTTATCGCAGCCAACACAATGGACTTCCTCGTCAACAAGAATGCCATTCCTAAGGATATCCGCAAGAAACTCGGCATTTAACGTTTAGAATACAAATAAATACAATATATCCCCGTCAAGTGTTCCCGTTAGGAAGTCTTGATGGGGATTTTTTGTGCCCGTTCCTTTTTTGTTAAATAATATATAGAGGTTTACCGATATTCGTTTTTTATTTGTAACTTTACACGCAGAAATAAAAAACAATTAAAATGCATTTTAAATGGAGTTACGAACCACCTACATCTAATCAAAAGCGTGCAGCCGAGGAGTTGGGACAGAAGCTCAACATGAGTCCCATTCTTGCATCCTTGCTCATACAGCGTGGTATAACGACGGAGAGTGCGGCAAAGCGCTATTTCCGTCCGCAGCTCGCCGACCTCATCAATCCGTTTCTCATGAAGGACATGGACTTGGCAGTCGACCGTCTGAACGATGCCATGGGCCGCAAGGAGCGCATCCTTATCTACGGCGACTATGATGTTGACGGTTGCACGGCGGTGGCGTTGGTTTATAAGTTCCTGCGCCAGTTCTATTCCAATATAGACTATTACATCCCTGACAGGTATGACGAGGGCTACGGAGTAAGCAAGAAGGGAATAGACTACGCCAAGGAAACGGGTGTAAAACTTATCATTATACTTGATTGCGGCATAAAGGCAATCAAGGCAATACAGTATGCCAAGGACTTGGGCATCGACTTTATCATTTGCGACCATCATGTTCCTGATGATGAATTGCCCCCTGCTGTGGCAATATTGAACCCTAAGCGAGAGGACGATACCTATCCTTTCAAGGAACTGTGCGGCTGCGGTGTCGGCTTCAAGTTCATGCAGGCATTCGCCAAGAACAACGGAATATCATTCTCACGACTTATTCCGCTGCTCGACTTCTGTGCTGTCAGCATTGCCGCCGACCTCGTTCCTGTTGTCGACGAGAACCGTATTCTGGCTTTCCATGGGCTCCGTCAGCTCAACCAGAACCCAAGCATAGGACTGAAAGCTATCATCGACATCTGCGGATTGAATGGTCGTGAGCTCTCGATGAGTGACATTATCTTCAAGATAGGACCACGTATCAACGCCAGCGGACGCATGGAGAACGGCAAGGAGAGCGTCGATTTGCTTGTAGAGCGTGACCTTGGCGTCGCTCTGAAGAAAGCGCGCCATATCGACAAGTACAACGACAAGCGCAAGGATGTTGACCGTCAGATGACGGAGGAGGCTAACCAGATTGTTGAGCGCTTGGAGAGCCAGAAGCATCAGAACAGTATCGTACTCTATGACGAGCACTGGAAGAAGGGCGTTATTGGCATTGTAGCGTCCCGTCTGACCGAAATCTACTTCCGTCCGACAGTTGTCCTGACACGCGACGGAAACCTTGCTACGGGCTCCGCACGCAGTGTGGCAGGCTTCGACATATATTCCGCAATCAAGAGTTGCCGCGATTTGCTTATGAACTTTGGTGGTCACACCTACGCGGCGGGGCTTACGTTGAAGTGGGACGACGTCAAGAATTTCCGCGACAGGTTCCAGAAGTATGTCGATGAGCATATTCAGCCGGAACAGACGGAGGCAATTCTCCACATCGACGGTATCATTGACTTCAAGGATATAACAAAGAAGTTCCACAACGACTTGAAGAAATTCTCACCATTCGGTCCCGGAAACGAGAAGCCAATGTTCTGTACAAAGAACGTATATGACTTCGGTACGAGTAAGGTAGTTGGTCGCGAGCAGGAGCATATTAAGCTTGAACTGGTCGACTCAAAGTCTAACAACGTCATGAACGGCATTGCCTTCGGACAGAGCGCGGCAGCCCGCTACATCAAGTCGAAGCACAGTTTCGACATTGCCTATACCATTGAGGAGAATATTTTCAAGCGTGGTGCCGTACAGTTGCAGATTGAGGACATCCGTCCTACAGAGCAGCTGGACAATTGAAATATTGAAAGAATGAAATAATGAAAGGGTGGTCAGGCATCGCAACGATTAATATTTCATTCTTTCATTCTTTAAATCTTTCAATCTTATATAGGTGGACAAGTACAGGGAGATACTTCAGAAGTATTGGGGATACCCCGACTTTCGTGGCATACAGCGCGAGATTATCGAGAGCATAGGCAGCGGAAAGGACACACTTGGACTTATGCCAACAGGTGGTGGCAAGTCGATTACGTTCCAGGTGCCTGCCATTGCCCAGAAAGGAGTGTGCATAGTCATCACACCGCTTATATCTTTGATGAAGGACCAGGTCGACCATCTTCGCAAGAAAGGCATACAGGCAGCCGCTATTTATTCTGGAATAAGCCGCGACAACATTGTACAGATACTCGAAAACTGTATCTTCGGTGGCGTGAAACTGCTGTATGTCTCCCCTGAGAGACTGTCATCCGAGCTTTTCCAGGCTAAACTCCGCCACATGCGCGTCAGTTTCATCACTGTAGATGAGGCACATTGCATAAGCCAGTGGGGCTACGATTTCCGCCCATCATACCTTAATATATCATTGGTAAGGAAATTTGTGCCGGATGCACCGGTGCTTGCCCTTACGGCAACGGCTACCCCTGAAGTCGTCGGAGATATTCAGCGACAGCTGCATTTCAAGCAGGAGAATGTCTTCCGGATGAGCTTTGAGCGCAAGAACCTTGCCTATGTCGTTCGCAAGACGGAAGACCGCTACAATGAGCTTGTACACATCTTGAATTCCGTTCCGGGTCCGTCGATAGTGTATGTACGCAGTCGAAGACGCACGAAGGAGATTGCCGAATTGCTCACAAAGAACAACATATCGGCGACGTGGTATCATGCGGGACTGGAACCGGCCGTGAAGGACCAGCGACAGGACGACTGGCAGCACGACAAGACACGCGTGATGGTGGCCACGAATGCCTTCGGTATGGGTATTGACAAGCCCGATGTGCGCCTCGTAATACATATCGACGTACCTTCGTCCATAGAGGCTTATTTCCAGGAAGCTGGGCGTGCCGGTCGCGATGGCAAGAAGAGTTATGCCGTTTTGTTGTGTAACAGGTCGGACATTTCCAAACTGAAGAAGCGCATCAATGAAACATATCCGCCGCAGGAGTATATCCGCGACGTCTATAACCATATTGCCTATTTCTTCCAAGTTGGCGTTTACAGTGGTGCAGGAGCATCATTTGACTTCGATATAGGGCGTTTCTGCGCTGTATATCATTTCTTTCCGACTCAGGTTAATGCGGCTTTGATGATACTCCAGCGTGCCGGTTACATTGACTATGAGATTGAGCCGGACAGTCAGGCACGTGTAAAGTTCCTGCTTGGGAGAAACGAGCTCTACAAGCTTGACAACCTTCCGAAGAACGAGGATGCAGTGATAACGTCTTTACTGCGCAACTATGGTGGACTGTTCGTCGACTATGCGTTTATCGATGAGGGATATCTGGCAATGGACAGTGGGCTTAGCAACAACGATGTTTACATGGCGTTGAAGTCGCTGAGCAAGAAGAATATACTGAGTTTTATTCCCCGTAAGAACATTCCACGAATACGTTACGCGGTTGATAGGGTAGATGGCAGTGAGGTAGTGTTGTCCGATGAGGTCTACAAAAACAGAAAGGAACAGTTCGTAAAGCGTATAGATGCGATTATAAAATATATGAACAACGACGATGTTTGTCGTAGCCGGCAGTTGCTTCGGTACTTTGGCGAGACCAAGACAAAGGACTGCGGGCAGTGTGACGTGTGCCTTAGTCATCGTAACAATCGCGAGAGCAGACGGGAGTTTGCTGAGGCGCAGAAGACAATCCTCGACTTCCTTGACGACGGGCAGCGCCACTTTATAACCGACTTGTATAAGGTGAAGTTGCGGTGCAGCCTTCTTGACGAGGCGTTGGAATACCTTGTCAAGGAAGAGAAAATCCTTGTTGACGGCAGTTACATAATGAAGGCGTAGCCAAATAAAAAAGAGGACCACTTCATCGCTGAAGCACTCCTCTTCCAACATTATGTACGAGAAAAAATTAATTGTTTTCCGGACGAAGCTTACGAACCGTCTCAGCAGCGCGCCACATCTCCATGTCGTGCATTGCCTTCAGCTCTGCATTCAGTTTCTCACGGTAGTCAGGCTGTGAGTTCTTGTCGATAGAAATCTGAGCCTCGATACCTGTTGATACGCTGAGGTACAGCCATTCCATAACAGGTTTGATGGCAGCCTTGAAACGAGGACGCCAATCCAGCGCACCGCGCTGTGCTGTTGTTGAGCAGTTTGCGTACATCCAGTCCATTCCCTTCTCTGCGAACAACGGGCCAAGGCTCTGTGTGAGTTCCTCAACGGTCTCGTTGAATGCTTCAGAAGGAGAGTGTCCGTGCTCGCGCAGTACATCGTACTGAGCTTCCAGCAAACCCTCGATGGCGCCCATCAGTGAGCCACGCTCGCCGGTAAGGTCTGATGTTGCCTCCTTGTGGAATGTTGTCTTGAACAGATAACCTGCACCGATACCGATACCAAATGCGATAGTCTTCTCCTCAGCATGACCTGATGCATCCTGGTAAACAGCGTATGAGCAGTTCAGACCGCGACCCTCAAGGAACATTGTACGCAGAGAGGTACCTGAACCCTTAGGCGCAACCATGATGACATCGATGTCCTTTGGTGGCACAACGCCAGTGCGGTCCTGCCAGTTGATAGCGAAGCCATGGCTGTAGTACAGTGTCTTGCCCGGTGTGAGGTACTGCTTAATCTTTGGCCAGACTGCTATCTGACCTGCATCGGACAGCAGCATACAGACGATAGTTCCCTTCTGCACTGCCTCTTCGATTGAGAACAGAGTCTTGCCTGGTACCCAACCGTCGGCCTTTGCCTTCTCGAAGGTCTTGCCTTGACGCTGACCTACTATTACGTTGAACCCATTATCGCGCAGGTTACCGGCCTGACCAGGTCCCTGAATTCCATAACCAATGACTGCAATGGTCTCATTTTTCAGAACTTCACGTGCTTTTTCCAATGAGAACTCTTCCTTGGTGACGACGGTCTCTACCACGCCACCGAAATTCATTTGTGCCATAATACTAACTGTTTTTATGCAACCGATATGTGATTGCTTGTGTTAAAACTATTTCTTTTTATATTGTTGGTGCAAAGTTACGGATTTATTACGAAACCACAAAGAAATCTTTCAATCTTTTACAAAATTAACGTTGCATCTTACGACTTCGACTTCTTTTTCGTTTTCTTTACCCTCCTTTGTTATCAAAATGTTGAAGTTTCGTTCTTTTTCGTTGCCTTCGGTTTCCTGAGTGCGCAAATTCAACTTGTCGCCCTGGTGACTTTCGGCTACGTAAGCTATCTCGAAGCGTTTCAGACGGAATTCCTTATACCACTCGAGAGGCCACAAGTCGAGTACATGCTCAATGTATTTAACTGAGTTGATGTGTCCGTTGACGTCTACATCATTATAATATGTGTCGATGGAACGGGCGAAGGTAGTATCTTCCGGGATAATTGGCACGCGCGATGCCTTGCGGATTGGACATGGATAATCTTTGTCGATGTATTCGGCTATGAGTCCGTCGTGGATGGCAAGGATATCCACCGGTTGCCGGCTGACAGTATCTATCATAGCCCAAATGCTGCGTCCGTATCCGAATACGTTGCCATCTTCGCCCACGACCTTGAAGTTTCGGCTCGTGAAGTAGCGCATTGCACCGTCTACCCACGTCTCAATGAAGAGTTTGTCGTAGGCTCTCGGCATGTCGTTGACTTCGATAGCGAGACGGCTCAGAACCCATGTCTTGTTTATAGTGTTCAGATAGTTCATGCCGTAACTGCGGTCGTTGCTGTGGAAATCGGCTGCGTTGAGCATGGCGTTGCCGAGGTGACCGAGGAACAATTGGTTGCTGAAGTCGCAGTGGAACGGTTCCGCGGTGAATGGGTAGCGTCCTATCTTCGGTAAAAGTTTCTCTTTCTCCATTTCTTCTCGTATAAGTTGTTTTCGTTACACAGCATTTATAATGCCGTTACAAGGCCTCTGTAAGTCTATTACAAGGTTTCTGTAACTCTATTACAAGGCCTCTGTAATAAGTTGTTTATTTCTCGTGCTCTTCAAGGAACTTTACCACGGGGTCGTCAAAACTACGTGTTACGGCGATGCGTCCACTGCGAGTGTATTGCAGAAGGCAGCCGAAGCGCTTGAACTCCATGTACAAATGGGTTACCTCATCGGTAAGTCCTGCAAGCAGAACGGTAGTGTATGTCGGGTTCACCTCCATCATACGGGCATCGTGGTGACGTATGCTGCGGCTTATTTCAGGGTTATCAAGAAGCTGTGGAGTCGATATCTTGAACAATCCCTCTTCGTGGATGAAAAGCTCGTTGTCTGTGTAATAATCGGCTTTTACTACATCAATCTTCTTCTCAATAGCCTTGGTAATCTTGATAATCTGCTCCTCATAGCTCCAGCACGTTATGGTGTACTTGTGTATTCCACTCATACTGGAAGCGCTGACGTTGAGGCTTTCGATATTGACCTGGCGTCGCGTAAACACTGCCGTGACCTGATTGAGCACGCCGGCGATGTTCTCGGAGTAGACGAGTAACGTGTACAGCGTCAGTCCTTCGTGGTTGTTGGTTGGTATTTCGTTATTCGTTTTATCCATCTGATTTCTTTTCTTGACTTTAAATTATCCTATCATTCCATCATCTTATCATAAATCATCCTATCATCTTATCATCCTGTCATCCAACCTAAATATCCAGATGGAGCTGCATTTCGTCGATGCTCTTGCCCGGAGGTGTCATCGGCTGGATGTTCTCATCTTCCTTAACGGCTGCTTCAAGGATGTAAGGACCGTCGGTGTTGAGCATCTTCTGTATCTTGTCCTTCAAGTCCTTACGGTCGACAACGACGTCGTACGGAATGTGATAGCCGTTGGCAATGTCCGTATAACTAGGGTTCAGCATGCGTGTGAACGAGTGGCGGTGGTTGTACATTAAGTCTTGCCACTGGCGGACGTTGCCCAGATAGTTGTTGTTGAGGATTATCATCTTCACCGGAGCCTGCTGTTCCATGATGGTGCCGAGTTCCTGAATGCTCATCTGGAAGCCTCCGTCGCCTGAGAACATACAAACTGTCCTGTCGGGAGCACCGAACGTTGCGCCGATAGCAGCTGGCAATGCGAAGCCCATTGTGCCAGCTCCGCCACTAGTAACGATGCTCCGGCTGTGTTTGTATTTGAAGTAACGGGCTGAGAACATCTGGTTTTCACCGACATCGTTGACGAGAATTGCCTCACCATTGGTTGCTTCAGCGACTGCGTTGACGACTTCGCCCATGAGCAGCGGACCTTCTTTCGGGTGTATGCTTGGGTTTATCACCTGGTCAAACTCTTTCTTATATAGTGGCTTGAATGATGATATCCAATCGGAATGGTCGTGATTTACAAGAAGCTTTGTTATTGCGGGAAGGCTCTCTTTGCAGTCTGCGAGGACGGCAACGTCGGTCTTTACGTTCTTGTCGATTTCCGTTGGATCAATGTCGAGGTGTATAACCTTTGCCTGTTTGGCGTATGTGTCTAATCTGCCAGTTACCCTATCAGAGAACCGCATGCCAATGGCGATAAGTACATCGCATTCCTGCTCCTTGACATTTGGGGCGTAATTGCCGTGCATACCAAGCATCCCGATGTTCAAAGGATGGTCGGATGGCAGTGCTGAAAGACCGAGTAATGTACGTCCGGCGGGTATGTTTCCTTTCTCAAGGAACGCACGAAGCTCTTCTTGTGCACCTGCGAGCTCAACGCCTTGGCCAACGAGTGCCAGTGGCTTCTTTGCATTATTGATAAGGTCGGCAGCACGTTTGACAGCATCTTCGTTAAGTTTGGGGTAGGGGATATACGAGCGAACATAGTCGACTTTACTAGGTTCCCATTTGCATTTGCCTACCTGAGCGCTACGTGTAAAGTCGAGGACGACAGGTCCCTGACGACCACTACGTGCGATATAGAATGCCCGGCTCACTGCCCACGCTACATCCTCAGGACGGCGAATTTGATAGCTCCACTTCGAAATAGGCTGCGATACGCCTACAAGGTCTACCTCCTGAAAGGCGTCCGTGCCCAGTGCTGCAGTGCCAACCTGCCCCGCCACAACAACGAGAGGTGTCGAGTCCATCATCGCATCAGCAACTCCGGTGAGCGTGTTTGTAGCTCCAGGACCACTGGTAACTATAGCTACGCCGACGTTTCCGCTGACGCGTGCATAGCCTTCGGCAGCATGTGCGGCAGCTTGTTCGTGGCGAACAAGAATGAAATCGAACCAAGGGTCCTTCTTCTTAGTATATGTATAGAGTGCATCGAATACAGGCATGATGGCTCCGCCGGGGTATCCGAAGATGGTCTTGATATTCTCCTGATAGAGCGCACGCATCATAATCTCGGCTCCGGTGCACTCTTCGCCAATGCGGATGCCGTTCCATGGCACTTCTATTGGCGATTCGGTACCGCTTCCTTTGCCGATTTTGATAGGAGCCTCTCCATTCTCTGAAGCCTCTCCAAGCCCTTCCGAATGGATGGGTTGTTGATTTTCTTTGTCGCTCTTCATATTTAGTTTTTCTGTCATTACAGTTTTCTGTTATGGTGTTTATCATTGTTCCTAAACATCCTTTACGCTTAAGAAGGATAAATTAGGCATTCTCAGAAACTTCCATGGTTAATCGATAATCCTCACACCACCCTTATCTGCACTCGAAACACTTTGTGCGTAGGCGCGTAGGGCCTTGCTGACAACGCGTTTGCGTCGCAATGGCTGTTGTGGACGAGCAGCAAGTTCTTCGTCGGAAAGCTTGACGTTGATGCTACGACTAGGTATGTCTATGACGATAATGTCACCGTCCTTAATCTTTCCGATGTTGCCGCCGTTGGCTGCTTCTGGTGAGATGTGACCGATGGACAGCCCCGAAGTTCCGCCTGAGAAGCGTCCGTCAGTGATGAGGGCACATTCTTTTCCAAGGTGACGGCTCTTTATATAAGATGTAGGATAAAGCATTTCCTGCATGCCAGGACCACCTTTAGGACCTTCGTGGGTTATTACAACGCAATCGCCTGATTTAACCTTGCCACCGAGAATGCCGTCGCATGCATCTTCCTGTGAGTCGAATACAACGGCAGGACCTTCGAAATGCCACAGCTCCGGTGCAACTCCGGCTGTCTTGACGACGCAGCCGTCCTGGGCAATGTTTCCGAATAGTACTGCAAGACCTCCATCCTTGGTATATGCGTGCTCTATGTCGCGGATGCAACCGTTGCCGCGGTCGGTGTCCAAAGATGGCCAAAGTGTTGCCTGACTTCCCATGACGGTCGAGAAGTTGTTGGCAGGTGCAGCGTAGTATATCTGCTTTCCGAATTCACTCCAGTCCTCAACGGGTTCAAAAGGCTTACCCTCAGGTGCCTCCTTGGTTATATCGTATTTCTTGATAGCTTCACCGAGAGTCATTCCGTCGACGCGTTTTACGTTCTCACGGATTAATCCTCCCTTGTCAAGCTCATTCAGAATGCCAAGTATTCCGCCTGCTCGGTTGCACTCTTGTACAGAGTATTTCTGCGTGTTTGGCGCCAGTTTGCAAAGGCAAGGCACGTGTCGGCTCAGCTTATCGATGTCCGACATCTTGAAATCGACTTCCCCTTCTTGTGCAACAGCAAGTAGATGGAGAACGGTATTGGTAGAGCCGCCCATGGCAATGTCCAGCGTCATGGCGTTGAGGAATGCATCGCGGGTTGCTATATTGCGAGGTAGTACGCTCTCATCGCCGTCCTCGTAGTAGGCAAGGGCATTCTTGACGATTTGCCTTGCAGCAGCACGGAAGAGCTCAATGCGGTCTTTGTGGGTTGCAAGGATGGTACCGTTGCCTGGCAGCGCAAGACCGATAGCCTCCGTGAGGGAGTTCATCGAGTTGGCAGTGAACATACCTGAGCAACAGCCGCAGCCCGGACAGGCACATGCTTCGAGCTTTTGAAGTTCGTCATTGGAAACATCGTTGTCTGCACCAGCTATCATTGCCGTTATTAAGTCGGCGTTCTCGCCGTGCCAATGTCCAGCTTCCATAGGACCGCCGGAACAGAATATTGTTGGGATGTTGAGTCGCATAGCTGCCATGAGCATACCCGGCGTGACCTTGTCGCAGTTGGATATGCAAATCATTGCGTCAGCCTTGTGGGCGTTTACCATATACTCAACAGAGTCGGCGATGATGTCACGGCTAGGAAGAGAGTACAGCATGCCGTCGTGCCCCATGGCAATACCGTCGTCAATGGCAATGGTATTGAACTCAGCAGCATAGCATCCCGTCTTCTCAATTTCCTTTTTCACAATCTGTCCTATCTCATGCAAGTGTGTATGACCTGGCACAAACTGCGTGAAAGAGTTAACTATAGCGATGATTGGCTTTCCAAACTGACCCTGTTTCATACCTGCTGCGACCCAAAGGGCACGAGCTCCTGCCATTTTCCTGCCGTTGGTACAGACGGCGCTTCTCAACTGATGTTTCATGTTCGCAAATATTTATCTTAGGAAATGCAAGCTTTCCGGCTTGTTTCCACGTGTCTATTTCTTTATAAAACCTTATTAAATCTGTCTTTGCAGATGGTTATCTTGAATGTGACTGCAAAGTTAATGACTTTTTATCGAAAAACAAACAAATTGTTACTATACTTTATTAGAAAATTCGAATTGTATCAAAAAACGCTTCGAAAAGATATTGATTTAAAACTTTTGTTCGTTTTTAAGCAAGTGATAATTGTCTTATTAGTTAAAAGATATTGCAATTATCAATATTGGTTATTGTATAGTTAGTAATAGAAGAGTGAGGTATAAACAAAAATCCCCGATGCCTTACGGTATCGGGGACTTCCTATAGTGATTATGTATTATAATCTTTTTATTCGATTACTTTACGTAAACAACTGCGAGGCGGTTAGAAGTGTTGCCCTGAACACCCTTACCTTCTGCCTTATCAACATTTACGCCCTTGCTCTTGAGGTACTCAGCAACTGTGTTAGCACGAGCCTCAGACAGACGCTGGTTGAGTTCCTTAGAACCCTCAGGAGATGCAGTACCAGTGATGGTAACGTGCTTGCCCTTTGCGATGTTGTCAAGAGCAGCCTTAGCATCCTTTGTCAGAGAAGACTTGCCCTGAGCGAATGTTACGAATACGAGGTCAGAAACGTTGACTTCCTTAGCAGGAGTCTCCTTAACAACTTCCTTAACGACTTCCTTCGGCTTCTTAGCGAGCTCAGCCTTGAGGTTGTTGATCTGGTCGTTCAGACCGTCGATCTCTGCCTGGTCGCGGAAACGAACAAGTGAGAAGTTATGACGACCGTCGTGGTTCTTGAACTTGTAGATGACACCAGCGTTCAGCTGCAGACCTGCATTGTTAAGGTTGTATACTGGCTGATCAGCCTCGCGAGTAGCCTTGTAACCTACTGCATATGTATCAGATACGTGAGTGTTACCAGCCTTGCCGATGAATGCCCATGTTACAGATGGCTCAACATAGATCTGCCACTCCTTGTTCTTGCCAAGGTTGAACTGGAAGTCAACACCTGCCTTTGAAGTCATGCGGTTAACAGCGCGACCAGCATCCTGATGCATGAAGAGGTGACCCCAACCGAAGCCATAGAGAGCTGTTACCTCGAAGAAACGAGGATCACCCTTGTAACCACCGAAGAGGTTGCTGAGGTTGAATGTTCCTAACAGAGAAGTGTTAAGAGCGCGAACAGCGAGCTTTGTTGAAGCCCAAGGCTTGTTTGAGAAGTATGCGTTGCTCTCAGCAGCGATACCGAATACTGGAGTGATGTTCTTACCGACGCGGATGCCGAAGTTCGGATCGAGGTCTCTCAGCCAACTGTGACCAGTCACCTTTGTTGCAACACCGCCGTTCACACCAACATACCAGTTGTCAGTGAACTTGCTCTGACGGAGACCGTACTCCTGACCAGGAGCAGACTCGAAAACCTGAGCAGATGCAGAAACTGCCATTGCAGCAGCTGCTAACATTAAAACTAACTTTTTCATGTCTCTCTTAATTAAAATGTATATATTAAACGATATTATCTCCTTCTTTTTATCCACTCTTCAATTTCGGGTGCAAAGTAATAAAAAATCTTTGTAACTGCCAAATATTTTTCCTAAAAAAACGAATTAGCAGCCCTAAAAAGTGGAAAATATGCCATATTTATGGTAGATTGGGTGTATTTTCACCAGTGAAAAGCTATTACTTATTAACATAAAGATATTTACGTGTAGCGAAGCATGTTTTGAATATTTCTTATTTTATTGCATAAAAAAAGAGCCAACTGCATCCCGCAGTCGGCTCCTACAATAATTAGAGAGTTATAAAAAATCAGGTTTCATGTTATTTCTGCTCTTCAATGATTTTCATTCCTTCGCTAACAGCCTGCATGTTAAGCGGTATCATGTTGTGATGGCGCTCCGGCAGACTCTTGTAGAGAGCCTTGTTGAGGCCGTCGGTTGATACAACCGGACATACTTTCAGTAATCCTCCGAGGACAATCATATTGAAGACCTTTGAGTTTTTCATCTCTGCGGCTTTGTCCATGGCGTCGATGCGGTACACCTTGATGTCCTTTCGCGTCGGCGGGTTCATGATGCCGTATCCGTCGTAGATAAGCATACCACCCGGCTTTACCTTTGGCTGGAACTTGTCGAGGGACGGTTGGTTGAGCACAATAGCCACGTCGTACTTACTGAGGATAGGCGATGAAATGCGTTCGTCGCTGATAATGACCGTCACGTTGGCAGTTCCGCCACGCTGCTCAGGACCGTAAGCAGGCATCCAAGTCACCTCTTTGTTCTCCATCAGACCAGAGTAAGCGAGTATTTTCCCCATTGACAGGACGCCTTGTCCTCCGAAGCCGCTTATTATTATTTCTGTTTTCATTTTTGTTCCGTTTTTTTACTTGATGCCAGTAGTGTCCTTAAGGTCGCCTTTGACATACTTCTTGAACATATTCTCACGCATCCACTCGTTTGCTTTCACTGGTGAAAGCTTCCATCCACTATTACAAGTTGATACTATTTCGACGAGAGAAGAACCGAGTCCCTGCATGCTTGCGTCGAATGCCTTACGTATGGCCTTCTTCGCCTTGCGAATTGACGCAACCGTGTCGACGCTCTGTCGTGTCACGTAACATGTACCGTCGAGGTGGCTTGCAAGCTCCGTGATATTCAGTGGGTAACCGTGTATCTTCGGGTCGCGGCCGTACGGGCATGTACTTGTCTTCTGTCCGATAAGCGTTGTAGGAGCCATCTGGCCTCCGGTCATACCATATATGGCATTGTTTATGAATATAATAGGTATGTTCTCGCCACGGTTCAGAGCGTGAATGGTCTCACACGTACCGATGCAGGCTAGGTCGCCGTCGCCCTGATAAGTGAAAACGAGACGGTCAGGCCACAACCGCTTTATTGCCGTTGCTACTGCTGGTGCACGTCCGTGTGCAGCTTCCTGCCAGTCGATGTCAAGATAGCGGTAAGCAAATACGGCACAGCCGACCGGGCATACGCCAACGGTTTTCTCGCTCATGCCCATTTCTTCGATTATTTCAGCTACAAGCTTGTGAACAACTCCGTGCGAACAACCAGGACAGTAGTGCATCGGAGTGTCGTTCATCAGCTTTGGCTTTTCATATACCAGGTTCTCTGGTGATATTATATCGTTTGCCATTGTTCTTTCCTTTTTTTATAGACAGTGATAGACCTTGATAGACTAGTATAGACTTGATAGACTATAATAGACTAGGGGCTATTACTTGATAAGTTTTTCTTTAAGGGCTTCGACGATTTCCTCAGGCTCCGGGACAATGCCGCCGAGACGTCCGAAGTGCTCGACAGGCAGAGCTCCGTTGATGGCGAGCTTGACGTCCTCGATCATCTGGCCAGCGTTTATCTCGCTTACGAGAATACCCTTCTTGCCTTTCGCAACCTCAACGAGTTGCTTGCTCGGGTACGGCCACAGCGTGATAGGACGGAACAGACCAGCCTTGATACCCTGTTCGCGAGCCAGCTCTACGGCTTTCTCACCGATGCGTGCTGCACTTCCGAAACTTACTATAATGTAGTCGGCATCCTCGCACTGCTGAGTTTCATAGCGAACCTCAGTCTCCTGGCAAAGACGATACTTCTCCTGCATATGGATGTTGCGTGCCTCCATGACCTCAGGCTTAAGCTCAAGCGAAGTCAGAATGTTAGGCTCGCGGTCCATCGTACGGCCTATAGTAGCCCACGGGCACTCCTTGCGGATTTGCTCCTCTGTGCGGCGCGGCTTGATAGGAGGCAGTACGACCTTCTCCATCATCTGTCCGATGACACCATCAGAGAGTATCATTGCCGGGTTGCGGTACTTGAAAGCAAGCTCAAAGGCCAAATCCACGAAGTCGGCCATTTCCTGAACAGAGTTAGGAGCAAGAACTATGACGTTGTAGTCGCCGTTGCCACCACCTCTTGTAGCCTGGAAATAGTCGCTCTGTGAAGGTTGAATTGTACCCAGTCCAGGACCTCCGCGCTGAACGTTGACAATGACTCCCGGAATCTCCGAGCCAGCCATATAGCTTATTCCTTCCTGCATGAGGGCGACGCCAGGCGACGATGACGTAGTGAGCACGCGCTTTCCCGCACCTGCTCCACCGTATACCATGTTGATAGCAGCCACCTCCGATTCAGCCTGCAAGACAACCATGCCGGTCGTTTCCCAAGGCTTCAGCAGCGAAAGAGTCTCAATAATCTCACTTTGTGGGGTAATGGGGTAGCCGAAGAACGCATCGGCTCCGCAGCGAATGACAGCGTGCGCGATAGCTTCGTTACCCTTCATCAATGTTACTTCTTGTTCTGCCATACTGTCATTCCTCCACTTTTTTACGGTAAACGGTGATGCATCCGTCCGGACAAACTATAGCGCACGAAGCGCATCCGACGCATTTCTCAGCGTTCGCCGGTTCCACATACGGGTATCCGTGGGCGTTTACCTTCTTCTGAGCCAGAGCAATGACGTCCTGAGGGCATGCAACGATGCACAGCTGGCATCCCTTGCAGCGGTCGGTATTCACCACGATGGCTCCTTTAATTTTGCTCATACGTCTTTGTATTTAGACCTCCCAGCTCTCCGAAGAGAAACATTGAAAGGTACGGAATTATCTTTTAAGGAAATCGAACAATCCCTTATGGGTTGTAAGCATCCTTGTTGTAGAAGTTGAGGATATCCTCAAGCATCTTCTTTGCTTCGACAGCAGGTGAAGCCGGATCGAGTTCGATGGCTTCAAGGTAGCAGTTTATGGCATGCTGCCAATCGCTTTGCCGCCTGTATTCATTACCTTTTTTATACCAATCTTCTGCCGTCATAGGGACCTCCCCCCGCCCCCTCCGAAGGAGGGGAGTCGGAAGTTCGTTAGTTAAACTATTCTATTTGTAATATTCTTTCTTGGCGGCTGCGAGCGTGTTCTTCATCAGCGAGCAGATGGTCATAGGACCAACGCCGCCCGGAACCGGTGTTATGTAGCTGCACTTCGGTGCCACTTCGTCGAACTTTACATCGCCGTTGAGGTGGAAGCCCTTCTTCTTTGTCGGGTCAGGAACACGCGTTGTGCCCACATCTATTATAACGGCGCCTTCCTTCACCATATCAGCAGTTACGAAGTTAGGCTTTCCTATGGCCGCGATTATTATGTCGGCATTCAGGCATTCAGCCTTTATATCCTTCGTATGCGAGTGGCATACGGTGACGGTAGCATCGCCGAGGTGCTTTTGCAGCATAAGTTGCGCCATCGGTTTGCCAACAATATTGCTGCGGCCGATGATGACACACTTCTTGCCACTTGTCTCTATATTATAATGTTGTAGGAGAGTCATGATGCCAAGCGGCGTCGCCGAAATGAAGCAAGGCAGTCCGATAGCCATGCGTCCTACGTTTATTGGGTGGAAACCGTCGACATCCTTGCGGTAGTCGATGGCCATTATAATCTTCTGTTCGTCGATATGCTTCGGCAAAGGCAACTGAACGATGAAACCATCGACGTCATCGTCGTGGTTCAACTTGTCGACACAAGCCAGCAGTTCCTCCTCCGTGACATTGTCCTCGTAGCGGATTAAAGTCGACTTAAAGCCGCATTGCTCGCATGCGATGACCTTGTTCTTCACGTAAGTCTCGCTTCCGCCGTCGTGTCCGACGAGCACAGCTGCCAGGTGCGGTTGCTTTCCGCCTTTGGCAATTATTTCTTTCACTTCCTCGGCAATCTGCTGCTTTATTGCGGCAGCTGTTGCTTTTCCGTCAATTAGAGTCATATTTTGTAGTTGTGTTTTAAGCGATGATAAGCCGTGATGGGCGATGATAAGCTATTATTATATGCGTTGACAGGCGATTATAAGCGATGATAATAATGCTTTAATGGGGCATTTGCGGCATGCCCTTCATGCCTTTCATACGCGACATCATACCCTTCATGCCACCGCCGGTGACCATCTTCATCATCTTGCGGGTCTGGTCGAACTGCTTTATGAGGCGGTTCACCTCCTGATAGCTCGTTCCCGAACCTTTGGCGATGCGCTGTCGGCGACTCGTGTTCAGTATCTCCGGGTTCGTGCGCTCCTTAGGCGTCATGCTCTGGATAATTGCCTCGATACCCTTGAACGCATTATCGTCAATGTCGACATCACGGATAGCCTTGCCGACACCTGGTATCATGCTCGCCAAATCCTTCAGGTTACCCATCTTCTTAATCTGTTGTATCTGATTATAGAAGTCGTTGAAGTCGAACTTATTTTTCTGAATCTTCTTTTGCAGCTTGCGTGCTTCCTCCTCATCGAACTGCTCCTGCGCACGCTCGACAAGAGAAACGACATCACCCATACCGAGAATACGGTCGGCCATACGAACTGGATGGAAGACATCGATAGCCTCCATCTTCTCGCCGGTACCGATAAACATAATCGGCTTGGTGACAACCGTACGAATGGAAAGCGCCGCACCGCCTCGAGTATCACCGTCGAGCTTTGTCAGAACGACATCGTCGAAGTCAAGCCTGTCGTTGAATTCCTTTGCCGTATTTACAGCATCCTGACCCGTCATAGCATCGACGACGAACAGCGTCGCATCCGGGTGAACGTGATTCTTGAGCGATTCAATCTCGTCCATCATTTGCTCGTCAACAGCCAGACGACCGGCGGTATCGATGATGACAACGTCGTAGCCCTTGGCCTTTGCCTCATGAATAGCGTTATCAGCTATTTCGTTGACGTTCTTGTTGTCGGGCTCAGAGTAGACGGGGACATCTATTGACTCACCGACAACCTTCAACTGGTCGATAGCAGCCGGACGGTAAACGTCACAGGCAACGAGAAGCGGCTTTTTGTTCTGCTTTTTCTTCAGCATGTTGGCGAGTTTGCCTGAGAACGTCGTCTTACCCGAACCTTGCAGGCCGCTCATCAGGATGATTGAGGGGTGCTGCTCCAGCTTCAGGCTTACAGCCTCGCCACCCATAAGCTCAGCAAGTTCGTCGTGAACAAGCTTCACCATGAGCTGTCCGGGCTTCACAGCCGTCAGCACGTTCATGCCGAGAGCCTTCTTCTTGACTGTATCTGTGAAATTCTTTGCTACCTTGTAGTTGACATCGGCGTCGAGAAGCGCACGGCGAACGTCCTTTAAGGTCTCTGCAACATTTATCTCGGTAATCTTGCCTTCACCTTTAAGAATCTTAAAGGATCGCTCAAGACGGTCACTTAAATTTTCAAACATATATGTTAAAACTATCCTAAATTCTGAATTCAACGCAAAGATAGTGCAAAATGTGTAAATAAACGCATGTCGTATAAAGTATTTAAAATATTTTAAAACAGATATGGTTAAAAATGCGCAATAGCATAATCTTTGTGCAAAAAATTGAATAAAATCTTGGTTTGTTCGATTTTTCTGTTTACATTCGCCGCCGATTTCCGTCAAAAGGGAGTCTTAAACAAAGAAGAAAATGGAATATTACATCAGTACAAATAGCGGAAAACTCGGTCCTTACAGTGCACAGGAGCTCAAAGCCAGAGGCTTGAGAGCAGAGTCGTTGGTCATGGCTGTCGGCTCAACGGTGTGGACTCCGGCGTGGCAAATCGAAGAGTTGCGCCCTTACATAAACACTCCGACGTCGCAACCAGTCGACGAAGCGAAGCCAACCGACAACGCGTCGACCGCGGAAGCGACACCCGTGGAGGAGCCAATAGGGGCGAACAACGCCTCAGGCGGTTTCGCTTCAGAGCAGGCAAATGGAAAAGAAAACTTCCAGCAGGGACGTCCCGTGCCACCACGCCCATCCTTCCGTGAGCCGAAACGTCACGGAAACGGTGTGAAAGGGTGGCTCATATTCCTCATTATCCTGCTCGCCATTGCCGGAATAGCCTTGATTACATGCCCCAGCCAGGATGCCCACAAATCGGCTTTAACAAACGTTGTATCTTCAACAGTCAGCGAGGAGATGAACGGCAAGGACTCAACAGCCAGTGAGGATGATGCCATCGACAAAGCCTTCCGTCAGATTAGCGACTCCTGGTCGAAAGAAGTCGTAAAGGCAGCGGTCGACAATCTCATCCGCGTCGACAACCATATAGTCTACTCCGTCGGCAAAGTACGCTTCGCGGGCAAAGAGCATACAGTCTCTGTGGGAGCTTTCGGTCACGTCTTCACTATCGACAAGGATGACCTCCGCAAGGCAACCGATGCCTACTATTCGAAGGCTGAGCAGAGTGTCAAGCAGAACATATCCAACAAGATAGGCACAACCCTCCAGAACGATGTCATCGACCCTGTTGGCAAAGCCATTCAGGACTTCGTCACCAATGAGCTCAATGACTTTATGAACGAACTCGTTCCCAGCGAGCCGTCCGACGAACAACAGTCAGACAGCGTTCCGTCGGAGGGCATTTAGTCAATATTATTCAGTGTAGAACTCTATCAATTTAGTGATGGCGCGCTTGCAAACAGGACAGAAAACTGGATTTTCGTTCGTCCTCATGCGGCAGTCCGGGAAACCGCGGTACACCCCGTGCATCGAGTAGCCTGCCGGTTCGTAAGCGCCGACCTTCCATTTCTTCATATTGGCATTAGGCTTGTCCAAATCCTTAGGCTCAGGAGTTGGAAGCTTAGTGCCATCTTTTATCATATTCTCCCACTTTCCGTGGAAGTCGACGAGCGTTGTCAGGTTCGGCTCCCATGGCTCGACATCGTGCGGATACATTGGAATCTGCTCAACATCGTAGGCATATTCGTCGCCGAGACCGGCGAAAGAATGTCCGAACTCGTGCACTACAACCGGCTTGAAAGCACGGTGGTGAGTCATCGAAAGATTGTAAGAGTTCAGTATTCCGCCACCTCCGTACTTGTCAGTGTTAACAAGTACGATGATATGCTCATACGGAGTGCCTGCCAGCCAGTCGTGAAGCGTCTTCAGATGGAGTGTCGTCAGATAGCGGTCGCTGTAGAAAGTGTCGAAGTGGGAGCCAAGAGCCGTATTCTTCCATATACCTTTTGAAGGCTCCGAAGTACCGCTGTCGACTGAGAGAGCCTCAACGGCGATGATGTTGAACCTGTCGCGCATGGTGCTGAAAGGCTCGTGGGCGAAGAGAGCTTCCATAGCCGTGTCGCAGTCGGCAAGGAACTGTGGCATCTCGTCCTTCGTATATCCCTCGGCAATGTAGGCAATGTGGATGCATCGCGTGGTGTCACGAGCCTGTTGCAGAGTGACATACGGCGTTACGTTGCGTTCCCCGATGCGGCGGATAAGGATATCCGTAGGCACCACGGTGTGCGTCAGCGATGCCACCACCTCGCGGCGGTTGTTGCGCAAGTCGACCGTTATGTCGGCAGTGTCCTTAGGAAACGGAACGAGGAAAACGTTCTCGAACGACTTCGTCTGTGTCTTTGCCTCATCGTACGATAGCCACTCCTGGAAGAGCGTGGAGAACGAGTTGCGGTATATGACCTTGTGTGTCTTGTGGTCGCGAACCGTTATCTGTCCGTTGCCCTCTACCGGAAGCTCAGCCAGCCGCTTGCGTTTGCCGTACCACCGTGGGCTCCGGCATAGTTCGTCGACGGCGATATTCTGTTGCTTCACGTTGCCTGAGAAGATGTAGTCTGTCCTCAACGTAGCGTCAGTGAAGTACTTGTCGAAGTCTTGTGCAGCCACCGTCATGACGGTAGCGACGGCAATTATGAACGTAAGTATTATCCGTTTCTTTTCCATTCCTTTTATGTTCTTTTCAGAGAAAAATATTTACAGCATTCCAGGGGCTAAGCTTTTGCGTTCCCAAAGCTTATCTTTTGCAATGCGAAAGCTCATCTTTTGCAACCTCAAAGCTGACCTTTGGGAACCTCAAAGTTGTCCTTTTGCGAGGGCGTTGACAATCAATCGGTTACGAGTATGTATTTCGTTGAATTCTGATTTGAAATATATTGACATACAAGAAACCTAACCGGCAATCCCGTTAATTGCTTTCCTTGCACGCCTTATTGTATTGTTCGAGCAGCCATTGCTTCTGCTCCGGAATCGTCATATTGCTGTTGTCGAGCTCAATGGCATCGTCTGCTTTGCGCAACGGTGACACCTCTCGATGTGAATCCATGTAGTCGCGCTCCTTGACGTTCTTCAGTATGTCCTCAAAAACAGGATTGTCGCCTTTGCCTTTGAGCTCGTCGAAACGGCGCTGTGCACGAACCTCGGGCGATGCGGTCACGAATATCTTCAGTTCAGCATTGGGGAAGACCGTCGTTCCTATGTCCCTTCCGTCCATGACGATACCCTTCTGGCGTCCCATCTCCTGCTGTTGGGCTACCATTGCCGTACGAACGAACGGTATGGCGGCGATGCGGCTGACGTGTGAAGATACCTCCATGCCGCGGATTTTGTCCTCGACATACTCACCGTTGAGGTAGGCATCGGGGCGTCCAGTTGACCCATTGAACTTGAATGTAACGTGAATGGCGGACATGGCGGCTTCCAATGCGGGCGTGTCCACGCTCCCGTCAGCATTGAAGAGTCCGTTGCGGAGGGCGTAGAGGGTCACCGTACGGTACATGGCCCCTGTGTCAACATATATGTATCCTATCTCCCGTGCGAGGTCCTTTGCCATCGTACTCTTGCCACAACTTGAGAATCCGTCAATGGCAATGATAATTTTCTTCTTGTCCATATTTAGATTATGATTACGGACAACAAAGTTACGAAAAAATCGTCAGCGCACAATGAATTTGCAATAAAGATTTGATTTTAACGTTATTAATACATGCAAACATCAAAGTCGGTAAAACGGATAAACTCACTGCAAGGACTTCGGTTCTTCTTCTGCATCCTTATCATTGTCAACCACATCGTTGGCAGTAGCGTGAACTTCGAGTTCGGCGGTGAGTGCGGAGTGAGTTTCTTCTTCATTCTGAGCGGTTTCATTCTTTCGTACGTGTATGGCAGCAGTATCGAGAATGACTCCTTCAGCACGCGCCGGTTGTTTACCCATCAGCTGTCGAAGTTCTTGCCGCTGCATGTGACTTTGCTCTTGCTCATGACTTTGGCTTATTATCACGCCGACCACTACGTTCCTTGGGATAAATTCTTTACCAACTTGTTCCTCGTCCAGTCGTGGATACCGTCCGACTATTATTTCCTTTCAATCAACGGAGTTACATGGTTCCTGTGTGATATACTGTTCTTCTACTTGTGCTTCCATGGCATGTACAATGTCGCAATGAAGTCGGGGCGAGGACGTCTGACGGCTATCGTGGTCGTCGTGCTCTGTGTTTATGTCGTGATAATGGTTCTTACGCCGGAGGAGAATATAAATAACTTCCTGTATGCCAACCCAATTATCCGACTCGCCGACTGCTTCTTCGGAATTATCCTCTGTCGTTTCTACAAGTCGGAAACGGGTAGAAAGATTGCGGGACGTATCAACGGAAAGTCATCAATCTTCATCGACGCGGTCAGTCTGGCTCTGTTGGCATTGCTTGTTGGCATGTGTTTCGCCTACTATGGCTTCCTTCCGCATCGTCTGACGGCCGCCAGCTTCTTCTGGCCTTACATGTTGTTTATTGTCTTTTGGTATGTCAGCGTTGACGACCGTACAGATTCCGTGTTCGTAAGGATTGTGAAGTGTCCCTTTGCAGTTGGTATGGGCAACGTCTCTATGGAGGTTTACATTTCGCAGTCGTGCACAATCCTGTATCTGAACACCATCCTCGACCACTTCGGAATATACCGCGGCCATCTCCTCTTTGTATTTATCGTGGAAATGATAGCTGTCAACTTCGTCGGTTGGGTTGCCCATCAGGCCTTCAGCCGTCTGAGAATCTTTAAAAGATATTAAAATAAAACCAATCTGAACGATGCTTGTTTGATATTAAAAATAATATCATTTTCTTTACAATCGATACTCCTGACCATTATGAAGTACAATGAAGAGTCCACTTTAAAAAGTCCGTATTTGCAAAGAGCGAACTTCTTTTGTCGTATATCCTTCTGATTTGTGAGATTTTTTTTGTACTCTTGCCGGTCTGAGCCGTATAACAGGCATCAATCAGCAACAGCTCAGTCACTATGTAACCGGGCGTCGTAGACCATCAAAAAAGACAGTCAGCAAAATGAACAGTGCAATTCATTCGTTTGCCAACGACCTTAGTACGGTTCAATTCGTTTGATTTTCTCCGGTATGAAGTTAGAAATTCAGCCCTGACATAAACATGTCGGGGCTTTTTCGTTAATAAGACTTACAGACTGTAAGCAAGGTTGACGATGAGGCTGTTGCTGCTTACGTGGTATTTGCCGTAAGCCAAGTTGAGGTGGAAACGCTCAAGGTTGAGACCCGCGCCAATGCTGAATCCTGCCATGTGACTGCTCTCTTCGTTGTCGTTAGACTGTATTTTCATCTCGTCGGAACGCCGGAAATTGTAGCCAACACCTATCCAGAACTGGTCGGAAAGCAATACGTCGGCACCCAAATCAAGGTGATTGATGAAGCGGTAACCATAGTGAGTGAGGTCGACGAGGGTAGCTGAGACGCGTACAGGGGATGCTCCAAGCTGTTTGCTGACACCGAATTGCAGGTCGATAGGCATCTTCTCGTATTCCTCATCGTAAGCCTTCAACTGACCACCGAGGTTCTTTGCAACTAAGGAAACCGACCAGTCGTGCTCAGGCTCATACCAGTTGAGTCCCAAATCGACACCCATGGCAAGCGAATTGTAAGAGCCAAGCGATGAATAGATGAACTTTGCCGTTATACCACCTACCAAATTCTTTGCCAGAAGATAGGTAAACGTACCTCCGACGGCTACGTCGTTGGCAGAGAATGTGCCCGTTTCGACATTGTTTTCGTCAACTTCCTTCATCGAACCGTAGTTAATGTAGATAGCGCCGACAGCCCAAGTCATCTTGTCGTTGATAACTTTGTTGAACGAGGCACTGCCCATATTGGCGCCACTCATGTAGTTCATGTAGTTCACACCGATAGTCTTGTCGCTGACGGAGGCTGCCAACGCCGGGTTTGAAAAGCCCAGTGTAGGGTCGTCTTCGATGATGGTGATGTTGTCGCCACCCAGCGCCGCGGCGTGAGCGCTTATTGGCAGTCGAAGGAAATTATATTCTGTCTGGCTCTCCTGCGCTTCTGCCACAACGGCAAAAATGGTTAACAGGAGGGTAAAAACAACTTTTTTCATTTAATGTACTTAAAATTTTCGGCAAAGATACTCATTTTTTCAAAATTCTGTATTACTTTTGCCCAACCAAAACGAGTGCATCCGCAACCCTTTGCATATAATAACGGAAAAATCGGATGTTTAGTGTGAGAAGTGGAGATTAAGAAATCAAAGAATGCAAATATAGACAACAAGAGACCAACCGGATTTCTCTTGGGACTCATTGTTGCGCTCTCGATAGCCTTCACGGCGATGGAACTCAACTTCGGGAAGCCGGACAAGGAAGCCGACGATGATGACCTGCTCAACGAACTGGTAAAGAACGTCGATCAGGCGCCTGCTGCCGACAAGGTGGAAAAGGAACGTGCGGTGAAGATTCCGAAAAAGGTTGACTTCGATGAGATACCAAAGAAGACGCCGGCAAGTGTTCCGCCGAATCCTACTCTCGATAAAGTGACGATTAGCGATGTGCCCCAGTATGAGACACCCGACGACGATAGACCTGTCGACGAGAACAAAAAGCCTGAGGTAAAGATAGATCCGCCTGCCGATCCGATACCGTTGGAACAGCTCAACGAGGGTGAGCGCACCGTCAGCGACACGCCTGTGCCACCCGGAGGATGGGCTGATTTTGCCATGTGGGTTGACAAGAACCTGCAATATCCGGCAGAGGCACGCTCGCGGAAGATAGAAGGCAACGTCATGGCAGGCTTCAATGTCAATCCCGACGGAACCGTCTCGGAGTTGCATATCGTTGGAAAAGCTGACCCGACACTGTCTGCCGAGGTCATGCGACTGCTCAAAACAATGGGTAAATGGAAACCCGGAATTGAGAACGATGTGCCCTGCAAGACATACGTTGAGCTGCCGTTCCTGTTCAAGTTATAACCTGACAGAACCCCTCCAAGCTTCCACCGCAGTGTAGGATGTTTAGTAACCTTATTTATTCGGTATAAGAAGAGTAATTTATATTAGATTTACAATATATTATGGATACCTTATCGAAACCCTTATCGGCAAATGATATTCTAACCAAAATCAACGACTACCTTGACAGGCTTGTGTATAACCGCAAACCGGAAAGTCTCTATGAGCCTATTAAATACGTATTGTCAATAGGTGGAAAACGCATACGTCCGACGCTAATGCTGCTGTCGTACAACCTTTTCAAGGACAATCCGGAGACGATTCTTTCGTCGGCATGTGCCCTTGAGACATATCACAACTACACATTGCTGCACGACGACCTCATGGACAACGCCCCCTTGCGCCGCGGCCATCAGACTGTGCACGAGAAGTGGAACCCCAATGTGGCGATACTCTCTGGCGACTCGATGCTCGTTCTTGCTTACCAGCGAATGCTGCAATGCCCGGTGGACAAGCTGAAGCCCGTCATGGACTTGTTTACGGAGACTGCACTGGAGATAGGCGAGGGTCAACAGTACGACATGGAGTTTGAAACGCGCACCGATGTGACCGAAGATGAGTACATCGAAATGATACGCCTGAAGACGAGCGTACTGCTTGCATGCGCGATGAAGATGGGTGCGATACTGGCGGATGCCCCTGCTGCTGATGCCGACAACCTCTATAAGTTCGGCGAGCAGGTAGGTCTGGCGTTCCAACTTCAGGACGACTACCTTGATGTTTACGGCGATTCGAAGGTCTTCGGAAAGGCTATCGGCGGCGATATTATGTCGAACAAGAAGACTTACATGTTGATAAATGCCTTCAACCTTGCAAACGACAGTCAGCGAAAGGAACTCATGCATTGGGTCACTCTTGATAATCCGGAGCCTAAGGAGAAGATTGATGCGGTAACGAGGCTGTACAACGAGATTGGCATAGACAAGCTCGCCGAGCAGAAAATCAACCATTATTTCGAGCAGAGCCGTAAGTATCTCGCTTCTGTCAACGTCCCTGAGGAGCGCAAGCGTGAGCTGGAAGAGTATGCAAACAGAATGATGCATAGGAAAAAGTAAAAGCACCCACCCCCATTCCCTCTCCCGTTCGGAAGGGTGTTGGACACTTTGTTGTTTTCGTAGGGTGTGTTTTGATTTGTTAATATTGATATAATGAGTGAAGAGGAGAGTTTATCATTGACTTTATCCCCCTCCCGTTCGGGAGTGGGAGAGGGTGTGGGTGTCATTGATACACACGCTCATCTCGACGGCGAAGAGTTCAAGGATGACACAGCGGAAGTCATTCAGCGTGCCAGGGATGCCGGGGTGGGGAAGATATTCATTCCCGCCATCAACGCAGATAGCATCGTCAGTGTGCCGCGTCTTTGCAAAAAGTATCCCGGTTACCTGTATCCTATGATGGGATTGCAGCCAGAGGAGGTCAATGATGACTACGTCAATATCCTCGACAGCATGTATGCTGAGCTTAAATCGGACACGCCCTACATAGCTGTTGGTGAAGTCGGACTCGATTTCTATTGGTCGCGAGACTTCGAAAAGCAGCAGCTTGACGCCTTTGAACGTCAGATGCAGTGGTCGATGGAACTGCAACTGCCGCTGATGATACACTGTCGCAAGGCTCAGAACGAGCTTCTGCACATCATGAAACCATACATGAAGGAGCTCCCCGGTGGTGTTTTCCATTGCTTCACGGGTAATCCAAAGGAAGCGGAACGCTATCTTGAATACAGCAATTTCTGCCTTGGCATAGGCGGAGTGCTCACCTTCAAGAGCTCGCATCTTCGTGAAGACCTTCCTAAGGCAGTACCGTTGAGCCGCATAGTTCTTGAGACCGACAGCCCATATATGGCTCCGGTGCCGCATCGCGGGCAGCGAAACGAAAGCTCATTTGTCGTTGAAGTCGCCAAAAAACTGTCCGAAGTCTATGGCGTCAGCTATGATGAAGTGGCGCGGACAACGACCGCCAATGCCATGAGGATATTCAATTTGAATGGTCTTTAAGCCCCAATAGTCAATCTTTATCTTGATGTTGGAGTATGCCCGGCTAGCGCTTGTATATTGAAATTCAGTGCTAAATAACTTTAAAAACCGCCTGCAAATCCACGATTGTGCAATAAATGCACTACTTTTGCACTTCGAAATCGTAACAGCGGTTTTCAGTTCAGCCATGGAAAGATGCTCGAGTGGTTGAAGAGGCACGCCTGGAAAGCGTGTAAACGT
>OMVI01000020.1 GCA_900314455.1 uncultured Prevotella sp.
CCACATTACATCATTTGCCCCTTCGTGGCAATCGGGCACCCACGAGGGGCGCCCATGCGGTGGATGTTGCCCGGCCTAACCAAGCCTTCCGGAAGGCTTGGTCAGGATTACTCATAATGCTTCATGCTCCACACATGTCCGCCCGCTCCGATGAGGACTGCGGCAAGCCCAGTGAGCAGAAGCGCATTGCTGTCGATGTTGAAAAAGTAATCGATGGCGAAGATAACGACACCGATGACGATAAGCGCGAGGCCCGCATATTTCAATAGTTTTTTCATGTTTTCCTTTCGTTTAGTGCAAAGTTAGACCAAACATTTGGCTTTGAAGTGCTTAAAGTCATAAAGTTTGTTAAAACCATTCGAAGCCTAAAGACAAGGTTATGGCTAACTAACAAAAAATGAGTACCTTTGCACCGCGTTTTTCGGAGCGCACGATTTTAAATTAATTTAATAACAGTTTTTAAGTAGTATGAATCAATACGAAACCGTTTTCATTTTGACTCCCGTTTTGTCTGATGTTCAGGCAAAGGAAACGGTCGCTAAATTCAAGAAACTGCTCACCGACAATGGTGCTGAGATCTTGAACGAAGAGGCTTGGGGTCTGAAGAAGTTGGCTTACAACATTCAGAAGAAGTCTTCTGGCTTCTACAACCTTCTGGAGTTCAAGGCTGAGCCGACAGTTGTTAACACTCTTGAAACAGGCTTCCGCCGTGATGAGAGAGTGATTCGTTTCATAACCGTTAAGCTTGACAAGTATGCAGCTGCTTATGCAGAGAAGCGTCGTAACAAGCTTGCTAGCAAAAAGGAGGCATAATCATGGCAGAGCAGAAAAAGAGTGAAATCCGTTATTTGACCGCTCCTTCTATCGATACTCGTAAGAAGAAGTATTGCCGTTTCAAGAAGAGTGGCATCAAGTACATCGACTACAAGGACCCTGAGTTCCTGAAGAAATTCCTCAACGAGCAGGGCAAGATTCTTCCTCGTCGCATCACCGGTACATCTCTGAAGTACCAGCGTCGTGTTGCACAGGCTGTAAAGCGCGCACGTCAGATTGCACTGCTTCCATACGTAACCGATTTGATGAAGTAATTTAAAGAGGAGGCAAGAATTATGGAAATTATACTGAAAGAAGATATCATCGGTCTCGGATACAAGAACGAGATTGTAAAGGTCAAGAACGGTTACGGTCGCAACTACCTCATTCCAACAGGCAAGGGCGTCATCGCCTCACCGTCAGCAAAGAAGCAGCTCGCAGAGACTCTGAAGCAGCAGGCTGCAAAGATTGAGGCTGCTAAGGCTGCTGCCGAGAAGCGCGCCGCACAGCTTGACGGTGTCGAGCTTGTCATCCCTGCAAAGGTTTCTGCCTCTGGCGTTACCTACGGTTCTGTCAACACGGCTACCGTTGCTGAGGAACTCGGTAAGAAGGGTATCGAAATCGACCGCAAGATTATCACCATGCACGACATCAAGAAGGTCGGTACCTTCGAGGCTACTGTACACTTCTTCAAGGATGTCGAGGTTAAGGTCCCTGTAACAGTTGTTGCAGAGAAGGAGGCTGAGAAGCCGGCTGAGGAAGAAGAGGCTGCTGCTGACGCAGAGGCAACTGCTACTGAGGCTAGAGAAGCTGCTCCTGCAGAGGCACCTGTTGCTGAGCCAGAGGCTGCCGCATCTGAGGACGAGGCTCCGGCAGAGGCTTAATGTAGAATGAATTCTTAGCACTGTAAAGCACATTCATTATAAATTCCCGGCTGCTCGATTGTGAGTCAGTCGGGATTTTTTCTTTTTTACCTCGCCAATGTTTCAGACAAAGGCATGGGCTTTACCAAATTAAACCATAATTATGAATGCATAATGATAGATTGTGGATTAATATTCTTACCTTTGTAGCAACAAACGACGAAACAAACTAATAGCAAGTAACATATGACAATGAAAGCATTTGTATTCCCGGGACAAGGTTCCCAGTTCGTAGGTATGGGCAAGGACCTGTACGATAACAATCCTTTGGCAAAACAACTCTTCGACAAGGCTGACGAAGTCCTTGGCTTCAAGATTACCGATATCATGTTCGCTGGTACAGACGAGCAGCTCAAGCAGACCAACGTTACCCAGCCGGCTGTGTTCCTTCACAGCGTTATCTCGGCTCTCTGTCTCGGCGACGAGTTCAAGCCGGACATGGCAGCAGGTCACTCTCTCGGTGAGTTCTCTGCCCTGACAGCAGTCGGCGCCCTCAACTTCGAGGACGGTCTGAAGCTCGTCGCAGCCCGTGCCAACGCTATGCAGAAAGCTTGCGAGCAGAACCCGGGCACCATGGCAGCCATCATAGCTCTGCCTGACGAGACCATTGAGAAGATTTGTAAGGAGGTAACCGATGGTGGCAATATCGTCATACCTGCCAACTACAACTGCCCTGGTCAGCTTGTTATCTCCGGTTCGGCTGAGGGAATCAACGAGGCATGTGAGAAACTGAAGGCTGCCGGTGCAAAGCGCGCTCTGCCGTTGGCAGTCGGAGGCGCATTCCACTCTCCTCTCATGCAGCCGGCAAAGGAAGAGTTGCAGGCTGCTATCGAGAAGACCGAGTTCCACGCTCCTAAGTGCCCGGTTTACCAGAACGTCGACGGAAAGCCTCATACCGACCCTGCTGAAATCAAGGCTAACCTCATCGCGCAGCTCACATCGAGCGTTCAGTGGACCAAGAGCGTCCAGAACATGATTGCCGATGGTGCCGACGAGTTCGTAGAGTGTGGTCCGGGTCATGCTCTCCAGGGCATGATACGCCGTATCGACCGTAAGGTTAACGCACACGGAATAGAGTAATCAGTAAGTGGGAAAAAAGATAATAATATACCAAATCTTCACCCGTCTGTTCGGAAATCGCAATACCACACGTAAGGAATGGGGTACAATCGATGAGAACGGAGTGGGGAAGATGAACGACATCCAAAGTGCCCAGCTGCGCCGAATGCGGCAGCTGGGTATTACCCATGTGTGGTACACCGGTGTTATTCGCCATGCCACGTGCACCGATTACGCACGCTTCGGCATTCCGCGCCAGCATCCCGAGGTCGTAAAGGGCTTCGCCGGTTCGCCGTATGCCATCACCGACTATTACGATGTCGACCCCGACATTGCCGTTTCGGTACCCGACAGGGTGAAGGAGTTCGAGTCTCTTGTCGAGCGTACGCACCATGCGGACATGAAAGTCATAATCGACTTCGTGCCAAACCATGTTGCCCGCGAGTACAAGAGTATTTGCCGCCCGTCCGGTGTGCATGATTTAGGCGAGGACGACGATGTCAACAAGCACTTTGATGCTCAGAACAACTTCTACTATTGCCCGGGTGAGACACTCGACTTGAACGGTGTCGACACTTCGCGGGTACGTCAGTTGGGTTGCGAGCCGTATGTGGAGAAGCCTGCCAAGTGCACCGGCAACGACCGCTTCGACTCTCATCCGCAGCAGAACGACTGGTATGAGACGGTGAAGTTGAACTATGGTGTCGACTACACCGATGCCGGAGGCCGCAGCTATCACTATGACCCGACGCCGGATACGTGGAAGAAGATGACCGACATACTGCTCTTCTGGGCCGGCAAAGGTATCGACGGATTTCGCTGCGACATGGCTGAGATGGTGCCGCACGAGTTCTGGGCTTACGCCACTTCGGAGGTAAAGAAACGCTATCCGAACATTATCTTCATCGGCGAAGTCTACGATACGGGGCAGTACAGGACTTATGTCGCCAGTGGTTTCGACTATCTCTACGACAAGGTGGGCATGTACGACTGCCTGCGTGGTGTCACTTGCCATCAGCGTCCTGCTTCGGCAATAACCCGCGAGTGGCAGTTGACCGACGATATCGGCGACCACATGCTCTACTTCCTTGAGAACCACGACGAGCAGCGACTAGCTTCCTACTACTTCGCGGGCGACGGCATGAAGGGCATACCTGCCCTCATTGTGTCGGCTTTGCTGAAGAAGAACCCCATGATGATATACGCCGGACAGGAGTTTGGCGAGAAGGGAATGGACAAGGAAGGCTTCTCCGGCTGCGACGGTCGCACGACAATCTTTGACTACTGGACCGTTCAGAGTCTGTATCACGGTTATTGGGACCGCCGCCATCTGACTCCCGAGGAGCATAAGATTGAGGAAAAGTATCAGAAAATACTCCGCCTGGCCAACCAGGAGAAAGCTGTCAGCGAAGGACAGACCTTCGATTTAATGTACGTAAACGGCTACAGCGAGCACTTCTCGCCACATGCGCAGTACGCTTTCTTGCGTAAGTACGAAGGAGAGGTGCTGTTTATTGCTGTCAACTTCGACTCCCAGCCAGTCAATTGTCAAATTGCCATACCTGAGCATGCCTTCGATTTCCTTAAGATACCTGAGAAATCAGTTGAGGCCGTTGACCTGCTGAGCGGTGAGACGCAGCGTTTCGACTTGAAGAAGAATGCATTGCAGCCCGTGCAGATTGACGGCTACAGTGGACGAATATATAAATTCAAGATTATGACAGACGCTAACGAATACGTTCTCAACACGCATGACAAGGACGAATTTCCTCCGGCACACACCGCCGAGCACCTCCTCAACCAGCTCATGATACGGATGTTCGGTTGTGAGCGCAGCCGCAATGCCCACATAGAGCGCAAGAAGAGTAAGATTTCGTACACTCTCGACCACAAGCCGAGCCGTAAGGAGGAGAAGGCGATAGAGGACGAGATGAACAGACTTATCCAATTGGACATGCCTGTCACCTACGAGTTCGTCGACAGGAACCACATTCCGGCAGGTGTTTCGCTGGACCGTCTGCCCGACAATGCCAGCGACACCATCCGCCTCGTGCGTATTGGCGACTACGATGTCTGCCCTTGTCTGGGCAAGCACGTCCGCTCGACTTCGCAAATTGGTAAGTTTGTCCTTCTCGGAACCAACTGGGACGAGCAGACCCACAACTTCCGCATCCGCTTCAAGGTGGTGCAGTAAGTACCGTAGGCGGCTGATGTCTTTGACGTTGTTGGTATAGATAAATTCCTTCAGATACTATCCGAAGAATAATCAGAAGGAAAATAAAAAACCTCCCAAAGTTTCCTGTCGGGAATGCTTTGGGAGGTTTTCTGTTTCTACTTCTTTCCGTCCGTCTCTTCCTTCATGTCGATGAAGTTGCCATCCTTGTCGTAGAATTCGTATTGAAGCATGGCTAGCTTCTGCGACGGAATGACGTGAACGCCGAAACCGTACTTGAGTTTCCACTTCAGTCCGAGGGACACGAGCCCCTTGCCGATGTAAGCGGCGACATACGGATGGACGTGCAGATAGAATTTCTTTACGCCAATCTTGTTGACCAGTCGGTCGACTTTCCTCTCCAGTTGGTCAGTAAACAAAATGCTGGCCTTTATCTTGCCGGTGCCCAAACAAGTGGGGCACTCCTCCTCAACGTTGACATCCATAGCCGGGCGAACGCGCTGTCGCGTTATCTGCATCAGTCCGAACTTGCTCAACGGCAGAATGTTGTGGCGCGCGCGGTCCTTCTGCATATCCTTGCACATGCGTTCATAGAGCATCTGCCGGTCCTCGGCAAGTTTCATGTCTATGAAGTCTACAACGATAATGCCGCCCATATCGCGCAACCGCAGTTGCCGTGCCAGTTCGTCGGCTGCACCCAGATTGGTGTCCAGTGCATTCTGTTCCTGCTCCTTTTCCTTCGTACGGTTGCCGCTGTTGACGTCGACGACGTGCATTGCCTCGGTGTGTTCAATGATGAGATAGCACCCGTGGCCGTAGTTGACGGTAGTGCCAAAGCTCGACTTTATCTGCTTCGTAACGTCGAAGTTGTCGAATATAGGCACCTTTCCGGTGTACATCTTCACTATGTTCTCCTTGTCTGGTGCTATGAGAGAGACATAGTGCTTTACAGCGGTGAATATTTCCTCGTCGTTGACGTATATGTTCTTGTACGTCGGATTGAAGAGGTCGCGGAGCATTGCGACAGCCCTTCCGGTTTCCTCGAACACCAGTTGCGGACGCTGCTGAGTCTTCTGCACCTTCGTGATGGCGTCGTTCCATCGCTTCATGAGTGCTTTCATTTCAGCGTCGAGCTCGGCAACGCGCTTTCCCTCGGCCACCGTACGGACTATGACACCGAAGTTTTTCGGCGTTATACTCCTTACGAGCTGCTTGAGGCGTGCACGTTCCTCGCCGCTTTTGATTTTCGACGAAACGCTGACTTTATCCCCGAAAGGAATGAGGACCAGGTATCTTCCGGCGAAGGACAGCTCGCCTGTCAGTCGCGGACCCTTGGTCGAAATGGGTTCTTTTACTATTTGTACCAGTACTTCCTGGCCTACTTGCAGCGTATTCTGAATGCTGCCGTCCTTTTTCAGGTCAGGCAAGCGGCTGGCTTTGCTGAAGGGATAAAGCTTCTTTCGGTCGCTTTGCACCTGCTTGAGGTATTTAGCATAGGAGTCGAATTGACTTCCAAGGTCGAGATAGTGAAGAAAGGCGTCGCGTTCATAACCTACATCTACGAAGCACGCATTGAGTCCTGGCATAAGCTTCTTGACCTTTGCGATGTAGATGTTGCCAACCGAGAAGCTCACCTCACGAGGTTCGTTCTGGTATTCCACGAGCCGCTTGTCCTCAAGCAGCGCAATGGAAATCTGTTTCGGTTGTGCGTCGATAATTATTTCACTTGTCATCTTTCTGTGTCTAAGGCAGTTCCGCCGGCACGGCGTCACCGTCTTCATGTTATAATGTAATAAAGATGGGGCTTGCCATCGCGCCCCCAAGGGAAGGAGTTCTCTGCGAAGACAAGCCCCACTTGTCTGAGGAACAGACTCCGGCGTTCAGCCCTGCGGGGCTTACTTGCTCTTATGTCTGTTCTTTCTTAATCTCTTCTTACGCTTGTGCGTAGCCATCTTGTGTCCCTTTTTCTTTCTTCCGTTTGGCATTTTCCTTAGTTTTTTAAATTGTTGTTATAATGTTGTTATTAATCTTTCTCTATTAACCCTTCATCTCCTCGATGAACGACTTAGCCGGTTTGAAAGCCGGAAACTCGTGAGCAGGGATGGTGATGGTGGTGTTCTTTGAGATATTGCGTGCGGTCTTGGCTGCACGGTGCTTTACGATGAAGCTACCGAAACCACGCAGGTACACGTTCTCCTTGTTCTTAAGGAGACTGTCCTTGATAGATTCCATGAAGCCTTCAACAACGGCTGACACATCTTTTTTCGAAATACCAGTGTTGGAGGAAATCTCTGCGATGATATCTGCTTTTGTCATTTTTGTGTGTTTTGTTTACTTGTTTTATTATCCTTATTCTTTAACGGAATGCAAAATTACTAATAATCAACCAAATACGGAAATATATTTTGTTTTTTTTGCCATTTCTTTTGTGATTTCACTCCTTTGGTGTAACTTTGCCGCCGTTTACATATTATAATATAATAGCATGAAAATAGTCATTGGCATTGATGTCGGAATATCAACGACCAAAATAGTAGGAATACGTGAGGGAAAAGTCATAAAACCGCTGCGGGTGAAGGCTACCGACCCCGTGACGTCGCTCTATGGCGCCTTCGGAAAGTATTTGTACGACAATAAGATAGCCCTCGACGACGTTGAGCATGTCATGCTCACAGGTGTCGGCTCGGCATACATCGACAAACCCGTCTACGGACTGCCCACCTCACGTGCCGAAGAGTTCATTGCTGACGGTCTCGGGGCACAATACGAAAGCCGGCTGAACAATATGATAGTTGTCTCGATGGGCACCGGAACGTCGCTCGTGCGCTGCAACGGTTCCGATATTCACCACATCGGAGGCATCGGCATAGGCGGCGGAACCCTCAGTGGACTGTCAAGACTTTTGCTCAAGACGGACGACGTGAAGCAGATAACGTCCCTCGCTCTGCAAGGACACATCTCGCACATCAATCTCCTCATAGGCGACATATCGGCAAAGCCGCTTCCAGGACTGCCGATGGACGCCACAGCGTCGCTCTTTGCCAACGCTCAGGGCAACGCTCCGCGCGAGGATATCGCCATCGGACTTATCTACATGGTGTTGCAGGCGGTGGGCTCGGCGGCAATACTGAGTGCCAACGGCAGTGGCGTGCGCGACTTTGTCCTCATCGGCAACTTGACTCTTCTGCCGCAATGCAAGTACGTCTTCCCGATGATGGAGAAGGTCTACGATGTCCACTTCATCATCCCGAAGTACAGCGAGTTCTGCACTGCCATCGGCGCCGCCCTCAGTTACATCGACCGCAAGTAGCGGTGGGGTAGTGGCATCTGCACGAATCCACCATTAAGTCGCACGAATGCACGAATTGCACGATAGATTTTGTAACGGTTTGTTGCACGAACGAATGATATTCTACGAAGGATTATTCGCATTTATGTAAGCTGCCACAAGTGGCGCCTTTGTGGTGGGTGTGGACTGGCACAATCAAGGCATTCGGTAATCAAACATCCTTCCCTTGGGGAAGGCTTGGTTAGGACTTACGCTTCGGGCTTGGTTAGGAATAAAATATGTAATGCACTTGCACAATTGAAAAAATCAATGTATCTTTGTAACCGATTTTAAAATCAGCGCATTTTAACTGTAGGCTACAGACACACAACTTATGAGCAGTCAAGACATTACAAGTATGCTGACGGACACTATCGACGAGCTGTCGGAAGAGAAATCGCTGAAAGGACTCTTCCACGAGCACCGCGACGGCGACCCGTTGCCGTCGGGACGTGACCTTGAAGAGATTATAGACCTATCCCGTTCCATTCTCTTCCCCGGTTTCTACGGCGACTTCAACGTCAAGCAGAGTACCATCAAATACCATATCGGCGTAAACATGGAGAGGCTTCACAAGCTTCTGACCCGTCAGATTATGGCTGGCTTGCTGTTCAATCAGGACTGCCACTGCGCCCAACCGCTCGAGGAGCAGCAGCTGTGCCGCAGCAATGCCGAGATAATAGCCATGACGGTGCTCGGCAGGTATCCTGAAATACGCCGCGCCCTCAGCTCCGATGTCGAGGCAGCCTTCGAAGGCGACCCTGCTGCAAAGAACGAGGGCGAGGTCATCTGCTGCTATCCCGTCATCAAGGCACTCACCAACTACCGTATTGCCCACGAGCTGTTCCGTGAGGACGTGCCCCTTATCCCGCGTATGATGACAGAGCTGGCACACTCGGAGACGGGCATTGACATCCATCCCGCTGCAACCATCGGTCATCATTTCACCATCGACCACGGCACGGGCGTCGTCATTGGTGCTACATGCGTCATCGGCGACAATGTGAAACTCTACCAGGGCGTTACCCTCGGAGCCAAGAGCTTCCCTCTCGACGAGAACGGCAAGCCTATCAAGGGCATTCCGCGCCATCCTATCATCGGCAACAATGTCATCATCTACGCCAATGCCACCGTCCTCGGCCGTATCCATATCGGCGACGGCTGTATCGTTGGCGCCAACGTATGGGTGACCCGCGACATGCGGGCGGGTACGAAGAAATACCGCACGGAGAAACCCGACAAGCTCGACATCTTCTTTGAGGATGGGGGTGGCATCTAATTATAAAGGTAAAAAGGTAAAAAATAAAAAGGTAAAAAAGTAAAGCCATTCGTGCTTTGCCTGTTATTCACAAATCATATACATTATTTATAATAGAATAATATTATAACTTTAAATATGTCGGACACAACAAAACTGACAACCGGGTCAGACAACGAACAGAGCAACGTAAACAATAACGTAAGTAATCAACACCCCCTCCATTCGGAGGGTCTTGGGGAGGCTCGACTGATAGCCAAGACCTTCATGGGCTTGGAGCAGGTACTGGCACAGGAACTCACAGAGCTTGGCGCCAACAACGTAGAGATAGGACGCCGCATGGTGTCGTTCACCGGTGACAAGGAGATGATGTACCGTGCCAACTTCCAGCTTCGTACAGCCATCCGAGTGCTCAAACCGATTGCAACCTTCAAGGCTCGCTCTGCCGAGGATATGTACGACGAGGTTATGAAGATAGACTGGAGCAAGTACATCCTGCCCGGCAAGACCTTCTCGGTCGACTCCGTCGTATACTCCGATGAGTTCCGCAACTCACGCTTCGTCACCTATAAGGTCAAGGACGCCATTGTCGACCAGTTCCGTGAGCGTACCGGTAAGCGACCGAATATATCGGTGGCGAACCCCGACATACGTCTTAACATTCACATCGCAGGCGACGACGCAACCCTGTCGCTCGACTCATCGGGTGAGAGTCTGCACCGCCGTGGCTATCGTCAGGAGTCAGTCGAGGCACCGCTCAACGAGGTTCTCGCTGCCGGAATGATTCTCATGACGGGATGGAAAGGCGACACTGACTTCATAGACCCGATGTGCGGCTCCGGCACTCTGCCCATAGAGGCTGCCCTCATAGCACGCAACATCGCGCCGGGAGTGTTCCGTAAGGAATTCGCCTTCGAGAAATGGCCTGACTTCGATGCAGATTTGTTTGAGGAAATATACAACGACGACTCTGCCGAGCGCGAGTTCACCCATCATATTTACGGCTATGATATTGATATGAAGGCTGTCAACACGGCGCGCCAGAACGTCAAGGCGGCCGGTGTCTCTGCCGATGTCACTATCAACCAGCAGGACTTCAAGGACTTCGAGCAACCTAAGGAGAAGAGTATCATCGTGATGAATCCGCCTTACGGTGAGCGCATTACGACCGACAACCTCCTCGGCACCTACCACATGATAGGCGAACGGCTCAAGAATGCCTTCAAGGGCAACGAGGCGTGGGTGCTCTCGTATCGTGAGGAATGCTTCCGTGCGATAGGTCTCAAGCCGTCGATTAAGATTCCGTTGTACAATGGCTCACTCGAATGCGAGTTCCGTAAGTACGTCATGTTCGATGGTAAGATGAAGGAATTCCGCTCAGAAGGCGGCATCGTCAAGACCGAGGACGAGAAGCGGGAGATGGCTAAGAAGCATCGCTTCAAGAAGAACCGTGAGTTCAAGCAGCTCCTTGAGGAACAGGCGAGCAACGAGGAAGGCGACATTCGTACGTTCAAGTTCCACAAGTTTGATGACCACGACGACTTCCGTCCACGCCTTGGACGCCACGACGACGAGCACCATTTCTCGCGCAGTAAGGACGGAGGCGGCAAGCGTCGCTTCGGTCGTGACGACAAGCGCGGCAAGTTCGGCAGGCGCGACGACGACAGGGACAGCCGCGGCGGACGCTTCGGTGGCAGAAAAGGTGGTAGGTTCGGCAACGACCGTGGTGGCAAGCGCTTCGGTAGTAACAGCCGTGGTAAATTCGATGAAGACTATGAAGAGGACGATTAAGACTCTGCTGCTGTGCGCTTTAGGCACGGTATGCATGACAACGGCAACAACGGCGATGGCACAGGAAAAGCAGTTTACGCTCGAGGACTTGAACTTCGGTGGCGTCAATGCCTACAAGTTCTATCCCGAGAACCGTTATACAACGTGGTGGGGCGACCGCCTCGTGCGCCAGGACATCGACAATTGTGCCGAAGTCGACGTTCGGACGGGAAAGGAAAAGAAGCTTGTGACGCTCGACGAGATAAACAAGGCGGCAGGACTTGCAGACTCGCTGCTTATCCGTCATTTGTATAATGCGACCTTCCCGTATGCCGGCAAGCCGATAGTCAGTGTTGAGAATTCAAAGGAAAGAATACTATACAACTTCAAGACCAGGAAGGTTGAGTGGCGTTCGGGTGCGCTCAACGGCGACCAGAGCTTCGATGTTTATGGCGATGAGCGCCAGAGTTCGGAGTGGAACAAGACTTCGCGCGCCACGGCTTTCGTAGCAAAGAATCAGTTGTACGTCATCGACGGCAATGGCAAGAAGGTGCAGCTCACGACCGACGGCTCACGCGACATAGTCTACGGACAAAGTGTGCACCGCGATGAGTTCGGTATCAACGGTGGATTGTTTTGGAGTCCGCGCGGCAACCGCCTCGCTTTCTATCGCATGGACCAGTCGATGGTGACCGATTTTCCGCTCGTCGACATTCCTGAAGTCGACTGGACACCGGCTCCGGGGCAGAGTCGCATTGCCACTCCGGCTCCCGAGAAGTACCCGATGGCTGGCGAGACGAGCCACAAAGTTACTGTTGGAGTTTACGATTTGAAGACGGGAAAAACGATATATCTGAAGGCCGGCGACCCAACCGACCGCTATTTCACGAACATTGCGTGGAGCCCCGATGAGAAGACGATATACATGTTCGAGCTCAACCGCGACCAGAACGACTGCCGTCTTGTAAGTTACGATGCCGCGACGGGTGACAAACTCGCCGAGTTGTATCGTGAGACGGATGCCAAATACGTTGAGCCGTTGCATCCAATTGTGTTCCTGCCGTGGGACGATACGAAGTTCATCATGCAGAGTCAGAAGGATGGCTACAACCATTTCTATCTCTTCGACAAGAGCGGAAAGGAACTTAAGCAAATCACTAAGGGACAATGGGTTGTGATGGACTTCCTCGGTTTCAACACGAAGCATCACAGTATAATATATTCGAGCAACGAGGCGAGTCCTATTCAGCAGAATATATGGATTGTTGACATTGAGACCGGAAAGCGCGCGCTTATGGACAACAGCGGTAAAGGCTGGCACACGGGCTCTGCAAGCGTATCCGGCAGATACATTTTCGACAACTATTCGGAGCCGACGGTGCCTCGCAAGATTGCCATTGTCGACACTGAGGACGGACATCGCACGCAGTATCTCACTGCCGCTGACCCATGGGACGGATACAACAAACCGGAGTTCTCGGTCGGTACGCTGAAGGCTGCCGACGGAAAGACTGACCTATATTGGCGCATGGTGAAGCCGATAGGCTTCGACCCTCACAAGAAATATCCTACTGTCGTCTACGTCTACGGTGGTCCTCATGCACATAACGTTGACGCGCGGTGGCATTACGCTTCGCGTTCGTGGGAGACCTACATGGCGCAGAAGGGCTATCTGCTCTTCATTCTCGACAATCGCGGAAGCGAAAACCGTGGCAAGGACTTCGAGCAGGTGACGTTCCGTCAGCTTGGCCAGGAAGAGATGAAGGACCAGATGAAGGGCGTGGAATATCTGAAGAGCCTCGCCTACGTCGATACGACGCGCATCGGTGTGCACGGATGGAGCTTCGGAGGTTTCATGACGATAAGTCTGATGACCAACTATCCCGATGTCTTCAAGGTAGGAGTTGCCGGCGGACCTGTCATCGATTGGAAGTGGTACGAGGTGATGTACGGTGAGCGCTACATGGATACGCCGCAGACGAATCCCGAAGGCTACCGCAAGACGTCGCTGCTCTACAAGGCTAAGAACCTGAAGGGCAAACTGCAAATCATCATCGGTCTGAACGACCCGGTTGTTGTTCCGCAGCATGCCTTCACGTTCCTCAAGGCTTGCATCGGTGCCGGTACTCAGCCCGACTTCTTCGTCTACCCCGGTGAGCCTCACAACATGCGTGGCCATCAGTCCGTCCATCTGCACGAGAGGATTACCCAGTACTTTGAGGATTATCTCAAGTA
>OMVI01000089.1 GCA_900314455.1 uncultured Prevotella sp.
GCGGGCAGCCACAAGGGCCGCCCCTGCAGTGGATGTGGCATTACATTAAAGCCGCTGACGTCTTTGCTGTTTAGACATCCTCCCTTTCGGGGAGGCTTGGAGAGGTCTTAAGAGGGCTTGGGTAGGCTCGTCTTTACAGACTCTCAAGTATCCTCTTTATTACCACTTCGGCGGAGATTTCGCGGTTGGCAGCTTCAGGAATGACGAGGCTGTGGTTGCTTTCGATGACATCATCGGTGACGATGAGGCCACGGCGGACAGGCAGACAGTGCATGAAGTAGCCGTCGTTGGTCCAGCTCATGTGCTCCGTATCGATGGTCCACGACATGTCCTTCGACAGAATCTTACCGTAGTCGGCTGGGTTCTTCACGCCCGGACAACTCCAGTTCTTCGCATATACGAAGTCGGCACCTTCGAGAGCCTTCTTCTGGTCGTACTCAACACGTGCGTTTCCGACGAACTTCGGGTCGAGCTCATAACCTTCCGGCTGTGTGATAACGAAGTCGACATCGGCGGCGTTCATCCACTGAGCGAATGAGTTTGGTACTGCCTGCGGCAGCGCACGGCAATGTGGTGCCCACGACATGACGACCTTCGGGCGTGCCGTATTCTTGTGTTCCTCTATCGTAATGAGGTCGGCGAAAGCCTGAAGCGGGTGCACGGTGGCTGTCTCCATTGCGAAAACAGGACGTCCGGAGTACTTTACGAACTGGTTGACGATGGTCTCGGCGTAGTCGTATTCACGGTCGGTGAGGCCCGCAAAGGAGCGCACTCCGATGATGTCGCAGTAGCATCCCATGACCGGAATAGCCTCCAGAAGGTGCTCACTCTTGTCGCCGTCCATGATGACACCACGTTCCGTCTCCAGCTTCCACGCTCCTGCGTTGACGTCAAGGACGATGACATTCATGCCAAGATTCATGGCAGCCTTCTGCGTTGACAGACGTGTACGCAGCGAGTTGTTGAAGAATATCATCAGCAATGTCTTGTTCTTGCCGAGCTGTTGGTATCCGAAACGGTTCTCTTTAACTTCCTTGGCTTCCTGCAATGCTTTGCTGAGGTCGCCAATATCCTCTACGTTGAAAAATGTTCTCATGATGATTTGTAATTCTAACTTTAGACTAACCGAATTCCTCTCCAAGCCTCCCCGAAGGGGAGGATGTTTGATTACCTACTTAAAGGGTGGGGCGTAATGTAATTTTATTATTTTATTGATAGTTGTCTATTCCTATTTCTTATTACCATTGACCATAATCCGTTGCGCCTCCCACTGCAGGGACGGCCCTTGTGGCTGTCCGTTTGCATTGAAAAGGCAAAGAACGGATAAATGTGGTAAAAAGCAATTGACGCGTTATTCGGTCTTACAGACCGACCGGGCGCCCACAAGGGACGCCCCTGCAGAGGCTGCGTCATAAATGTTTATCATTGTAACTTCCTTCTCCCCTCCGTACGGAGGGGTCGGGGGAGGTCCTAAGAGGATTGGGTACGGTTCCTATTTTCTTATTTGTCCGTTACCCTCGATGAGCCACTTATAGGTAGTTATCTCCTCCAATGCCATTGGACCACGGGCACCGAGCTTCTGTGTACTGATGCCAATCTCTGCACCAAGACCGAACTGGGCGCCATCGGTGAAACTCGTAGGAGCATTCACATAGACGCACGCAGCATCGACCATATCCTCGAATTTCTTTGCCGACGCCTTATCCTCAGTGACGATACTCTCGCTGTGACCACTGCCATAAGTAGCGATATGCTCAAGTGCTTCGTCGAGATTATCGACAGTACGGACACCCATCTGCATGCTCAGCCACTCCGTTGTCCATGTCTTTTCGCCATCAGCGTGGACGAGAAGGTTGTCGGGATACTTGCCCTTCAGAGCCTTGTAGGCATCCTCGTCGGCATGAAGAATGACTCCCTTCGGTGCCATCGGCATGACGAGAGCAGCCAAATCATCAAGTCGCCGGCGGTTGATGAGCAGGCAATCGAGAGCGTTGCACACCGTACAGCGGCGCGTTTTGGCGTTGTCGACAATCCGTTGACCCTTAGCTAAATCCCCACTGGCGTCGAAATAACAATGAACGACACCCGCTCCGGTCTCGATAACCGGTACTTTGGCTGTGTCGCGGACAAAGCTGATGAGACGTTTGCTGCCCCGTGGAATGCATAGGTCGATGTATCCGACTGCCGTCAGCATAGCCGCCGTTGCCTCGTGGGTAGCCGGCAGTAACTCAATGACCGCCGGGTCGACACCGTTGGCTTTCAGAACGTCGTGGATGAGGGCTACTTCGGCGCGGTTTGTACCGTCAGCTTCTTTCCCGCCCTTAAGCACTGTGGCGTTGCCACTTTTGAAACAGAGTGAGAATACGTCGAAGGTGACATTCGGCCGAGCCTCGAAAATCATTCCAATGACACCGAACGGGACGCTGACGCGGCGTAGATGGAGTCCGTTTTCCAAATTCTTCTCTTTCAGAACGTGACCGAGCGGTGACGGCAGTGTTGCTACGTGACGCATGTCGGCAGCGATTCCGTCGAGGCGTTCGGGTGTCAACAGCAGTCTGTCGTAGAACGCATAGTCCTTTCCGGCACGGTCGAGGTCGTCTTGGTTTGCCTTCAAAATCATCTCTTTGTTGGCTACAATGGCATCGGCAACGGCGTTGAGGATGGCGTTGCGCTTGTCGTCGGGGATGAGGGCGAGGGTCTTTGAGGCAGACTTAACTGAAGAAAAGACCGGACCAAGGGTCCCTGGAGCCTTCCCAAGCCCCTCCGAAAGGAGGGGATGTGGGTTAGTCTTGTGGGTGCTTGAGTGGGTATCTATGTTGTTGTCCATGGTTGTTTCGTTTTAGAGATAGTGCTTGTACGCAATAGTTTATCATTGTATCTTCCTTCTCCCCTCCGTACGGAGGGGTCGGGGGAGGTCTTACTCCATATACAAATAGTCGTAATGTATGAGCGGCTTGATGTCGTGGACACCGATGTTCTTGCGTGCATCGTCGGCGGAGTAAGCACTGCGACCGATGGCAATGGTCTTGCCCGATGCTTCCTCGACATTGATGATGTCGCCCTCTTCGAAGTCGCCTTCAACGTCGGTGACGCCCACGAGCAACAGACTTGTAGCCTTGTCGCTCTCCAGAGCGGCGCGTGCCTTGTCGTTAATCTTGACGACTCCCTTGGCGAAGCTCTCACTATGCGCAATCCATTTCTTCACCAGCGTTGTCGGGTTCGGGTTCGGACGGAACTCAGTATGCATCGTCTCCTGCGGCTTCTCGACAAGCTCTGGCAGTATGTTGTCGGTCTTTCCGTTCGCAATGATGACCTTGATGCCTTCCTCGGCGACCTTGCTGGCAATACTGGCCTTCGTTATCATGCCGCCACGACCGAAGTCGCTCTTGCTCGTCTGGATATATTCACCCAAGTCGCGGTCGTAGTTCACCATCGGTATCACACGGGTATTGCGGTCGGCAGGGTCGCCGTTGTATATTCCGTCGACGTTAGTCAGAATGACAAGAGTGTCGGCATCCATCATCGAAGCGACGAGTCCTGCGAGCTCATCGTTATCGGTGAACATCAGCTCCGTTACGCTCGTTGTGTCGTTCTCGTTGACTATCGGCAGCACACCGTTCTCCAGCATGACATTCATGCACGCCCGCTGGTTGAGGTATTCGCCACGGGTGGAGAAGCTTTCCTTCATCGTCAGCACCTGTCCGATGTGTACATTGTACTCCCGGAACAGGTCGTAGTAGAGCCCCATGAGCTTTACCTGTCCGAGTGCGGAGTACAGTTGGCGCTCCGATACGCTGTCGAGCTTGCGTTCGGTGTGCATCTCGCCGCGTCCCGACGTTATGGAACCGGACGATACGAGGATGACTTCGTAGCCGTTGTTGCGAAGCCAAACGACCTCATCCACTATCGCCGACATGCGTGTTACATCGAGTTTTCCATCATCGCGGGTCAGTACATTACTGCCAATTTTTACTACTATACGTTTCATTTTGCTGTAGCTTATTAGTAAATAGCTTTGCAAAAATACAAAAAAAAGCTGAAAGTCTGTAACCTTTCAGCTCTTTTTTGTATCGTTTCCTTTCATCTTGCCGAGTTAGAAGGGTAATTGGTGACAAAACATCGAGATACCTCCCCAAGCCCATCCCACGTGAGGGGATACCTGATTACCTAAGAATTGGAGCGCAAAGAGACATTCGGTAACCAGACATCCTCCTCTTGGGGGAGGCTTGGAGAGGTCAGAATATACTTGATGATAATAAGTTTGCTATGTCAGGATTTTTCCTTTTCGACCTGTTTGTTTTTGTCTCTTTAACTCATTGATTGTCAATGCCGTTGCAAAAGCATAGCTTTGGACTTCCAAGACCTTAGGTTTTGGAAGTCGAAAGATAAGGTTTTGCGTTGCAAAAGATGACCTTTTGCAAGCTCGTTCGGCAGCTTTCGATTTGCTGTAAACATTTCTTACGGATTCCGTTTCGCAGCCTGATGCTGTTTGGGAGTCGAATACATTATATTAAATGAATATCCGCTAAGGTCCAAACGGCTATGTCATCCACTGCAGGGGCGCCCCTCGTGGGTGCCCGATCGGTCTGAAAGACCGAATAGATATTGGACATAATGACATAAAGACATTCTTTTCTTCCATTGTGTTAAGGCAAGTAGGGATACTGTAATGACATGATTATTCGCCTTTGCAAAGGCGATCGGGCACCCACGAGGGGCGCCCCTGCAGTGGGTGTTGCCCGGCCTAACCAAGCCTTCAAAGCCTACCCAAGCCTTCAAAGCCTACCCAAGCCTTCCCGAATGGGAAGGATGTTTGATATGTCTTGTGGCTGTTTGCGCCCTGCACCCCATCCACTGCAGGGACGGCCCTTGTGGCTGTCCGTTCGGTCGTCAGACCGAATACCATCACCCACATTACATCATTTGCCCCTTCGTGGCAATCG
>OMVI01000067.1 GCA_900314455.1 uncultured Prevotella sp.
GTAGCGCTTTTTATTCTAAAAGACTAAGATTACCCACACGATTCGTTACAGAGCCGTAAATCTGTTATAAGTCAAAAAGGTCAGCTCCGGAACAGCTGTAAATTATTTTCTAAGCTTCCACAAACTTCCAACACGTTTGCCATCCACAGCAGGGGCGTCCCTGCAGTGGAAGTTTTTATGGCAGTTTGGATGAGTGCGAAATATTTGAAATAAAGCTATTTAACCCATGGACAAAGTAAAAGGTGAACCGACATCACTGCCAGTCCACCTTTGACATGTAAATTTAAAGGTATGAAGTTTTCTAAATCATGACATCTTTGTGACAATACCTGCTTTCGTAGAACGCAGAAATTCAACAATCTTCCTTATCTGAGGTCCATCAGGAACCTGCTGGACGATTTGCAGACTAGCATCGAAGACAGATGTTTGTCCGTGGAATACCAGTCGATAAGCATTAGCAATGTGCTTCAAAATCTTCTCGTCGGCACCCATGATACGGCCAAGAGTCGAGTTGACACCACCGTATTTCAGAGGATGACCGCCAATGATAACGTATGGAGGTACATCCTTTGAGAAAGTAGTACCAGCCTGAAGCATTGCTGCCTCACCAACTCGCGTACCGGCATTCTCGATTACGCTTGTTGAGAAGATTGCGTTACGGCCAATCTCACAGTCACCGGCAATCTTTGTACCGTAACCAAAGACACAGAAGTCTTCTATCTTTGTATCATGCGAAATATGAACACCCTCCATGAGGAAGTTCTTGTTGCCTATCACAGTCTGACCACCAGTATGCGTAGCGCGGTTAATGACAACATTCTCATGGATGATATTGTTGTCGCCAAGAACGCACTCACTAGGCTCGCCACGGAACTCAAAGTCCTGTGGAAGTGCCGCAATTACCGTTCCCTGGTGAATCTTATTGCCGTTGCCCATACGAGTTCCATTAAGGATACTGACGTACGGATATATGATGCAATTATCGCCTATAACAACGTCATCCTCAATGTAAGCAAACGGATATATCTTGCAGCCGTCTCCAATCTTCGCCTTTGGAGATACATCTGCTTTTGGACTTATTTCACTTGCCATAATTTATTGAAGCCTCCCCAAGTCCCTCCGAATGGAGGGGATGTTGAAATGTTTGTTATCCCAATTCGTTGGGGCTTAGGAAGATTTGTTAATCGTTAATAATGTAATTAATGTTCTCTAAACTTAATTTGGTGATTAAACATCCCCTCCATTCAGAGGGGCTTGGGGAGACTTTTATCTCCCACCACCAAGAGCATAGTAGAGATTGACCACTGCCTGCATCTTAGAGAATTGGTCTTGTACTTGTGAAATCTCTGCATTCAGAAGGTTCTGCTCAGCAGTGATAACCTCAAGGTATGTGCTTGAGCTCTGCTTGTACAACATCTGAGTCTGCTCGACATTCTTCTTCAATACTTCAATCTGCTGGCGCTCGAGTTTGTCGTTGGCATCAGCGGTATTGTAAGATACGAGTGCGTTGCTGACCTCAGAGCCGGCAGAGAGCACGCTCTGCTGCCATGTGTTGAGTGCTTGCTGGTACTGGTCCTTTGATACACGCAGCTGGGCACGCAGTTTTCCTTGCTGGAAGATTGGCTGGACAAGGCTTCCTACTGCATTGAGCAAGAGTTTGCCAGGGTTAACCAGTCCGTTGTTGTTGCTCCATGCACCGGTACCGGTGATGTTCAACTGTGGATAGAACTGAGAACGTGCGCTCTCGATGCCATAGAAGCATGAAGCCAAGGCCATCTCATTGGCGTGGACATCAGGACGATTGTCGAGTATCTGTACGCCAACGCCACCAGAGAAGTTTGAAGGCAGTGTCTGACTGTCGAGCTTTCCACGCGGAATAGCGTGTGCCGGCTCACCGAGAATGAGACTCAACGAGTTCTCAGCCTCGCGAATCGACTGCTTCAAGGAATTGGTCTGGGTAAGTACACTGTAGTAAGCAGCCTCTGCACTCTGAACACTTGTGGAGCGGGCACGACCGTATTCCATCTGCAACTTCATCATGTCCCAAGTGTCCTTGGTGAGTCCCTGCATGTCGGTGACAATTTCCATCTGACGGTCAAGGCTCAGCAATGTGTAATAAAGATTAGCAACATTGCAAATTATCTGAGTCTTTACAGCCGTCTGATAGTCCTGACTCTGCAAGAGTGCCGACTGCGCTGCACGCTTCTGAGCCTTGATATTGCCCCACAAATCGACATTCCAACTTGCAACAATCGGCAGTGTATAAGCCTTCGATGTCTCGCTGTGAGTGCCGAAGTGAGTCAGTGTTCCTTGCGGAGAAATTGCAACAGTCGGCAGGAACGACAGCTTTGCCGAGCTCAACTGTGCCTCTGCCATATCGACATTGAGTATGGCATTCTGGAGGTCGGTGTTGTTGGCAAGTGCCTTCTCAATGAGTTCCTGCAACTGCGGGTCGGTGAAGACCTCACGCCACGGCAGATTGCCGAAGTTGCCATCGCCTTCAAGAGTAGCGTTGTCGTTGACTGGGTCGCGAACGATGCCCTGCGTGATTACACTGTCAGGGCGCTCGTACTTGCCATAGAGCGAGTCGCTCCACTTCTTGACGCTCCCGCAACTGCTCATTGTGAGCAGTGCGAGGGCTATTATTGTTATATTTCTTGTCTTCATATCGTTAATCCTCCTTTGATGCATTTGCCTGAGCTTCTTCGATTTTCTTCTCAAGGAATTTCTTCGGAATGTACTGTGCAAGCTCACGCTCAACGCTCTTGTTATCCTCATCATCGAACTTCAACGGACTGATCTTCTCCTGCAAGTGCTGGAAGAATGCATACAGAGCCGGAACGATGAATATCTGACAAGCAGTACCGATAAGCATACCTCCTACTGCGGCGGCACCAAGGGTCTGGTTACCGTTACGTCCTACACCTGAGGCGAACATCAGAGGCAACAGACCGATAATCATAGCGAGAGAAGTCATCAGAAGTGCACGCAGACGAGCCGTAGAACCGAGGATTGCTGCCCACTTGATTGCCATACCTGTACGACGGCGCTCAAGAGCGTACTGTACGATAAGGATGGCGTTCTTAGACAACAGTCCGATAAGCATGATAAGCGAAATCTGCATGTAAATATCGTTCGAGTGTCCGAAGAGTGTCGTAAAGAGGAATGCTCCTGCAAGTCCGAACGGCAGCGAAAGGATAACGGCGAACGGCAGCAAATAGCTTTCGTACTGCGCACTCAGAATCAAGTAGACGAATACCATACAGAGTACGAAGATAAGTGCTGTAGAGTTACTCGACTCCTGCTCTGAACGAGTCAGACCGGAGAACTCATAACCATATCCTGTAGGCAGGTTGGTCTCGGCAACTTCCTTCACAGCCTTAAGAGCGTCACCAGAAGAGTAGCCGTCAGCGGCAGAAGCGTTGACAGTGATTGATGTGAACAGGTTGAAACGGTTGATGTTAGACGGACCATAAACACGACGGAGTGTTACAAACTCACCTACAGGTGACATTCCGTTGGCAGTCTTAACATATATATCATTCAATCCGCTCTCATTCATACGGCTTGCCACAGAGCCCTGGATCATCACACGATAGAGTTTTCCGTATGCGTTGTAGTTACTTGCGTAAAGACCTCCGTAATATCCCTGCATTGTTGACAGGATAGCAGATGGTGACGTGCCTGCCTGCTTAGCCTTGGCAACATCGACATCAACCATATACTGCGGGTAACTCGGGTTGTACGAAGTCATAGCGTTTGAAATCTCCGGGCGCTGGTTCAAAGCCTTCAGGTAGTCCTGAGTAATCTTATAGAACTTGTCAAGGTCGCCACCGGTCTTATCCTGCAGAGAGAATGTCAGACCGTTCGTAGCCGAGAAACCAGGCACCATAGGCGGTGCGAATGCCAATATCTGAACGCCCTTCAAGGTGGAAGTCTGCTTATAAATCATTCCAAGGACAGAGGTAGACGTTGTCGGGTCTACAAAGAGACCGGCAATACCTGCACCTGTAAACACGCTCTTGATACGGTCGAAGAGACCATATTCACGGTCGGCGAATGGCTTCAACTTGATGATGAACGTTGCCTGGTCGGAACCAGCTCCAGCGATGAAGTTATATCCGACGATTTCCTCACGACGCTCAATGTATGGGTTCGAAGCAAGCATAGCGTCAACTTTATTAGCAACTTTCTCAGTCTCTGCCTGCGATGTACCCGGAGGCATCGTCAATGTGGTGAACAACGTACCAGTATCTTCATCTGGGACAAGTCCGGTACGAGTCGTTGACATAAGTACAACAAGAGCTATGATACCAATGATAACACCAAGTGCCGGTATCAATGGGTGGTTGATTACCTTCTCGACACCATTGCGGTATTTGCCCTGAATCTTATTGTACTGTACATTGAATGCATCGTGGAAGCGGTCGATGAAACTCTTCTTTTTGTTTTCATCGTCTTCGCTCTTAGGCTTCAAGAACACTGCACAAAGGGCTGGTGAAAGTGTAAGAGCGTTGATAGCTGAAATAATGATTGATACAGCCATCGTCACACCGAACTCACGGTAGAAGGTACCTGACGTACCGCCGATGAATGACACAGGTACGAACACTGCCGACATCACAAGTGTGATAGAAATGATAGCACCCGATATTTCGTTCATGGCGTCGATAGAAGCCGTCAAAGAACTCTTGTATCCCTGGTCCAACTTAGCGTGGACAGCCTCGACGACCACTATGGCATCATCGACCACTATGGCAATAGCCAGCAGCAATGCCGACAGCGTCAGCAAGTTTATCGAGAATCCGAATATCCATAGGAAGAAGAACGCACCTATCAATGCCACAGGAACGGCAATCATAGGGATAAGCGTAGAGCGGAAGTCCTGCAGGAAGATGTAGACCACGAAGAACACCAGCAACAGGGTGATGATAAGAGTCTTCACAACCTCATGAATAGATGCATACAGGAACTCCGTCACATCATACTCCATGGTGACCTTCATGCCTGGTGGCATACTCTTCTGTGCTTCAGCAAGTGCAGCCTTTACGTCCGTTGCAATCTGAGTAGCGTTAGATCCTGCAATCTGCTGGACCATACCCATTACGGCAGGTTTGCCGTTGTTGATCAAGTGGACATTGTACTGCAACTGACCCTGCTCAATCTTTGCAACGTCACGAAGATGAAGTGTTTGTCCATTAAGGTCGCTGTTAAGAACGATGTCTCCGAACTCCTCAGGAGTCTTCAGACGTCCCTTATAGCGCATTACGTACTCGTAGGACATATCAGAGTTCTCACCGAAAGAACCTGGAGCAGCTTCGATACTCTGCTCTGACAGAGCTCTCGTTATATCTGATGGTACAAGACCAAAGCTCTTCATCTTTGCCGGGTCAAGCCATATACGCATAGAGTAGTCTGACATTGACGGGCTCTGCACATCACCGACACCATTGATACGCTTCAACAGCGGGACAATATTAATATTGTTGTAGTTGGTAAGGAACTTACCGTCATAGCGTCCGTCCTCTGTTGTAAGAGAGTACATGATGACCTGCGAAGTCTGACGCTTCAGCACTGTCACACCGATCTGTGTTACTTCGGCAGGCAGAAGAGCCTGTGCCTGAGACACACGGTTTTGTACGTTGACGGCAGCCATATCAGGGTCAGACCCCTGCTTGAAGAAGACAGTTATATTTGCCGAACCGGAGTTTGATGCTGTAGATGTCATGTATGTCATGTTCTCAACACCATTGATACTCTCCTCAAGCGGCGTGATGACTGAGTTCAGCACTGTCTGTGCATCAGCTCCTTGATATGTCGTATACACCACAATGGTAGGTGGCGCAATATCCGGGTACTGCTCAATAGGCAAACTCAACAATCCGATGGCACCGAGAAGTACGAAGAATATTGAGATAACCGTTGAGAGTACCGGTCGTTTTATGAAATTCGTAAATGACATGTTTCTTAATTTTTAATTACTAATTATGAATTTGGAATTGGTTGCTACGCAATTACTAATTGTAAATTAATAATTAATCATCGCTTTGCGACCAATTCGTAATTCCTAATTCAACATTCGTAATTATTTGTCGTCATCGTCTTTACCGCTCATAGCATCAACGAAACCACCGGCAGTGCTCTGCTTTTCGCCGAGCTTTTCAGCCTTCTTTATGTCTTCGTTGTACTGAGCCTCCGATACAGCCTTGATTTCTGCACCGTCCTCAAGAGATGAAAGGCCCTGGGTAACAATCTTGTCGCCCATCTTCAGACCGCTGGTAACGATATAGTTTTTACCATCGTTCTGTGGATTAACCTGTATCTCGGTGTAGTGAACCTTATTATTGCCATCTACAGTGTAAACGAATATCTTATCCTGCACCTGCGATGTTGCGCTCTGAGGAATTACAATAGCGTTATTGTTTGCCTGAGCAACGACAACAGTACCGGCGCCACCACTCTTGAGCAGATGCTCCGGGTTGGCGAAGCGGGCGATGACGCTGACAGTACCGGTAGTAGCATCGATAACGCCACTTGCCTTTACTACTGTTCCCTCATGATTATAGATAGAACCATCAGCAAGCTTCAGCTGTACTGCCGGGAAGTTCTGAATGGCATTCTGGATATTGCCATCTGTACGAGCGAGCTTCAGAATGTCGGCCTCTGTCATAGAGAAATAGACCTCTACAGTATTGTTGTCTGATACGGTAGTAACAGGGTCTGCTGAAGACGGGCTGACAAGTGCGCCAACCTTGTAAGGAAGGCTGCCTACATATCCGTTGGCCGGGCTCTTCACATAGCAGAAGCTCAGGTTTTCCTTTGCTGTAGCGAGTGAAGCCTCTGCCTGGCTGACAGCTGCGCGTGCTGCCTCGACTTGCGTGCGGGCAGAGTTTACAGACGCCTCGGCTGTCTCGTAACTGTTCTTTGCAGTCTGGAGCTCGTAGCTTCCAATGACCTTATTCTTATAAAGTTGCTGACTGTTAGTATAAGTCAGACGAGCGGTGTTGCGCTGTGCAACAGACGAGCTGACGCCAGCTTCTGCTGTCTGCACCTGAGCACGAGCCGAATTGACTGCTGCCTGTGCCTGACGGACAGCTGACTGATAGGTCTCGTTGTCGATTACAAACAACACTTGGCCGGCACTGACATGCTGACCTTCCTGTACATTAAGCTTTGTGATAAACCCAGACACTTTCGGACGAACCTGCACATCCTGGACACCCTTGATGGTTGCCGGGTATGTAGTGTTCAACTGGGCGTTCGACGCACCGATAGTCATTACAGGGTACTCATTGCTCGTAGGTAATCCCTGCTTGCTACCGCCACAACTGCTGAGGACTGCTGCTGCAATACTTGCGAACAGCATAGCGATGTTCTTTTTCATACCTTATTATTATACTTTTAATCATTAAATTTCTGTATTGTCAGACTCATATAGCGACGCAACTG
>OMVI01000070.1 GCA_900314455.1 uncultured Prevotella sp.
GCCTTTGAAAGGCGACCGGGCGCCCACGAGGGACGCCCCTGCGGTGGGTGTTTTTGAGGCTGTTTGGATGACAGCGGATAATCAATATATTTTCATTTCTGCACGAATAAACGAATAATACGATTTTATTCATATACGATATATGCTGGAATATGATTAATAAATAAATTAACAACTATAATCTTCAAAATAAAAGCAACGAGCATCTCACGACTCTGTGCTGTTGAGATTTTTCAGATTGGGATTTTGTGGTTTAGGGTTCTGTAAGGTGTTGATTGTCAGGCGCTGAGGAAAAGGGTAGGTTTGGAGAGACGGAAGAGTAGGTTTGGGACGACAAAAAGTGAGGTTCGGGGGCGTAAGAGGTGAGGTTCTGGAGGGCGAAAGGTGTGGGGTGGGGAAGGTGTAAAGAATTATGAGACCAAAAGAAACTAAACCGCCCCCGACCCCTTAAGACCTCCTCCTGCTCCTCCAAAGGAAGGGAGAACGAAGCTGATGGGAAGATGATAACGGGGACATGACTCTGCCTTCTTAGGGGACCTCCCCCTGCGGTGCCCGATCGTGCTGAAAGACCGAATAAAAGACAATCACATTCGCCTTTGCAAGGCGATCGGGCAGCCACAAGGGCCGCCCCTGCAGTGGATGGCATTGCATCATATAAGGCAAATAAATTGTATTATTCGTGTCTTCGTGCAGATGGAAAAATATATCGATTGTCCGCTGTCATCCAAGCTGCCTCAAATACATCCACTGCAGGGGCGCCCCCTGCCCCTCCAAAGGAGGGGAGAAAGTGGGATTGATGGGTGCTATAGACGGGGATGGATTTGGACAGACTGCGATAGAGGGAAGGGGATTAGGCAAATTTCATCAAGTAAGAAAAATGAACACCGACGTTTTTCCTAGAACAGATTTCTCGCCCTGTTACATTATTTGTTTTCGCCCAAAGGCTCCGCTGCCATCTGAGACGCTTCTTCTATCGGTTCGTAAGGCTTTGCGTGGTCATCAAGGAATATGCGGTTGAGGGTAAAGGCGAGGCTTCTGAGCGTTTGCTCACTATGCGGGTTTTTGAGCTGGCATTCGTAAAATAGTTAACCGAACCTGGAAACTCCTGGAAGATGTTAACATCGCAATCTCCTATGATTGATAATATATACCTTTGTGCCATGAAAGATAAAATATTAAAACTACTTGATGACGACCATGCCCTATGCCGCTTTACAGAGGTGTTGTTGCAACAAATAGATAATGATGAAGAGCCTTGGGAAGACAAGGGACGCCAAATCCTTCTTGCTGCATTAAACGATGACAAGGCCAATGACTTTTTCATCGCTCTATGTGGGTACAGCTTAAAGTCTCTGTTGGATATGATTTAGAATGTATTTTTCACGAGCATTAGTTATATTTATTGAACATTGCATGATCACAACTTAACCACAAATTATTCACAAATGATTAGATTTATGAGAAATTCATGGTTAATTCATGCGCATTCGTGTTTATAAGAAACTTGAATATCAGAAACGCCGTAGACGATGGATGTCTGCGGCGAGTAACGTTTTTTAAAAGAGGTCTGCCTGTTGTGGTGGAAGCATGCCCCGGGCTATGAGATTGGCTGCGGCAATGTCGATTGGTGCAGGGGCAGCCTGTTCGAGATCATTCATCAGCCTCATTATAGCCCGACCCATTGCCCATGCCAAATTCACAGGCACTGCGTTGCCTATTTGTTTATATTTGTCGGACATTGAACCCATAAAATGCCAGTTGTCGGGGAATGTTTGAATGCGAGCATATTCTCGGACAGTAAGCGGTCTCGTCTCTATCGGGTGGCAACGCTCTGTCTGCTTCTGAGCCGGTGCACAAGTCAAAGTCAGTGAAGGCTCATCCATAGAAAGTCTGCGAGCCATACCCGTTTTGCCGCCTCCAAGATAGAAGCTCTTGCCCATATATTCCCTTTGTACGTCTTCCGGAAGGTCACGCCAGTCACCACCTTCTGGAACCATCGCCATAACACGTCTTTTACGCTCAGGGTATACCTGCCCCTCAGATTGAGGAACGTCTTGATCATAAAGTATTCCTCTGAAGAATGCATCCCTTAAAGTTACCACACGATGGTAAGGCGATGGCCAATGAAATTCAGCTAATGGGGCAATATCATTGCGAACGGCAACAAGAAATAATCTCTCACGCTTTTGGGGCACTTGATACATCACTGCTTTTAGCACCCTTGGATCTACAAGGGTATATCCAAGTTCTGCTATAGCATTTTTGATGGTGTCGAGTGTCCGACCATTGTCATGCGATAGTAATCCTTTGACGTTCTCACAGAGGAAAACCCTTGGATGGATTTCAGAAACTGCTCTTGCAAGTTCAAAGAAAAGCGTGCCACGAGTATCCTTGAATCCGCCTTTTTTTCCAGCAAAGGAGAACGCCTGACATGGAAAACCGCCAGTAAGTAAGTCTACTTGGCCTTGCAAGGGACGGAAATCGACCTTATGGATGTCTTCTTGTAGGACATTCCATTCGGGATGGTTTACGCGAAGTGTGTCACAAGCAGATCCAACCAATTCATTGAGCAAAATATGTTGGAATCCTGCCAAATGCATTCCTAAAGCCAGCCCACCAGCTCCGGCAAACAACTCCACGGATGTATATGGTCGAAGCGGCTGAGTGCGCATTTCCTCGTCCCATTTGCTTTCCAACATCATTCTAACAGGCATGACGTTTTGAAGGTCTTCCATATAGAATCCCCTCTGCCCCCGGTCGTTTATATGCTCAGGAAAAGTGCCTTTGTCCAGCCAGCTGTTGACTGAGGCAAAAGATGCACCAAGAATGTCTGCTACATTATTGACAGATATGAAACTGGGCATTAGTAACCTCCTTTCTCATCAATCTCAGCCGCAATCTCCTTGACTTTCCTTAAAATGATTTCGCTGCCATTGATTCCTTCTTCTTCAACGACTTCGCCAAATCCTTTTGAGAGTCGCTTATAGAAGTTCTCATCCCCCGTTACATGCGTCCAGAACTCTTTACCGCAGTATACGGGATAAGTCTTGTCGATGTTCTTGTAGTTGCCCGACAGCTCCGAGGGCTCTCCGTAGAGCACGCCTACGATGAGGTCGTTAATTTGCAGGGGCAGACGGTCGAGGCGTGCCTTGGACTGCAGATGACCGAAATGCCCCATGATGGTGGCCACGTCGTCAGCGTTGATGGTTTGAGGCCCCGCCTTACACTGGCAGTATTTCTTCCGGCCGTCAATAGCATCGGTGAACTCAATGTCGATGCCGTCGATACCCGATGCCTTGCCAGCCACCTCTGCCAGCGATGAGATGAACACCTGCAGGTTCTGACCGAAACTGGTGTTGATACTCGTGCCGAGGATGCGCGGATAGATCAGTGCCTTGGCGAGAGACAGCGAACTCGTGTCGCCACAGAGAAACGAGGCCAAGTAGTTCACAAGGAACGGATTGACGTTGAAACTCTTCAGTTGGAGCTTCCCGACGTTCTTCAAGTGAGCCGGAATGATGATGCTGCGGAAATACTCCTTTCCTTTCTCTATGATAGCTTTTTTCTGATTTTCTTCCATAATGGATGATGCTTTCTTTCGACCTGCAAATATACAACCTTTTTCCGAAGTCACCAACTCACCGCCGTATTTCTTTACTCCCTCTTGTTTCCCAACGGCATGCTGCCGTTATCGCCGCGCTTTCTTTGCAGTTGGCAGTAGCCAACTGTTTTGACGATGACTTTGGGTTATTGTATCTTCCACCTTGACTTTGTATAACGAAAAAAGGGATTGTCGCTTAGGCAATCCCTATCAGTTCCTTTTATAGTGCA
>OMVI01000073.1 GCA_900314455.1 uncultured Prevotella sp.
GCACTAGAAAAATAAATGAAAAATGGAGGAAAAATAAATTAAAAATGGAGGAAAAATAAATTAAAAAACAACGCGAAAGTTTATGTTTCGCATTCCCATTGCTTATCTTTTACATTCTAATAGATTATCAACGGCAATTTCGTTTGATATTAATAGCTATTTCGTTAAGTATTAACGACATATTATAAATTGCCCGCCATCAAGGCTTTCGGTAATCAAACATCCTCCCCTTTGGGGAGGCTTGGTGAGGAAAAAATTTTCGTTTGTTTTTGCACACTTCATATAACGTGTGCGCAAAAACGGCAATTTCATAGTAAATAGATGTTAAAAAAGCGGTGCAACATATTGTATTACAGACCGAAAAACAGTATATTTGCAAGACAAGAACACGTTAGAAGGATTTAGGTTATGGAGCAGAGAGTTATTATTTCACATCATTTTGAGACTGAGTTAGCTACAGTTCTAACTGAATGCGAGCACGACAGACTGTTTGTTATCACTGACGAGACAACCTGCCGGGAGTGCTGGCCGCTCATAAAGGACTACTTCTGCCTGCGCGGAGCGAAACTGATTACGATTCCGTCGACAGACTCCAACAAGAGCCTCGACTCCCTTGTAAACGTCTGGAAAGAACTGCAAAGCGGCGGAGCGACGCGCCATTCGTGCGTCATAAACCTCGGAGGAGGCATGGTTACGGACCTCGGAGGCTTCGCGGCGTCGACGTTCAAGCGTGGACTTAACTTCATTAACGTTCCGACAACATTGCTTGCCATGGTCGACGCAAGTGTCGGCGGAAAGACGGGAATAAACTTCGGCGGACTGAAAAATGAGATTGGCGTGTTCAACGATGCTAATTTCGTAATACTGAATACATACTTTCTGAAAACTCTTGACAACGAGAATATTCGCTCGGGCTATGCAGAGATGATTAAGCATGGGCTTATTTCGGACGTCAGACAGTGGGCTGATTTGATGGATTTCGACATTGCCAACCCCGATTTCGACAAGCTTGCAGCGCTACTCGACAAAAGTGTGCGTGTCAAGGAACGCATTGTCAAAGAGGACCCGCACGAGAAAGGCATCCGCAAAGCCCTTAACTTCGGGCATACTTTCGGCCATGCCTTCGAGAGTTTGTCGCTCAGCCGTGCCAAAGAAGGCACTGCTCCAATCCTCCACGGCTTTGCCGTCGCCTACGGAACAATACCGGAGCTGTACTTAAGTGCCGTCAAGCAGGGTTTCCCTCACGAGCGGATGTATCAGACTATTTCGTATATTCGTGAAAATTACGGACAGTATAGCATTACTTGCGATGATTATCCAACCATCATTGAGTTAATGCATCACGACAAGAAGAACACGGGCAACGAAATCAACGTTACCCTTCTCTCCAACATTGGAGAAATCCATATCGACCAAACTGTTACCGAGGAAGAAGTGAAAGAAGCCCTCGACTTCTATCGGGAGGGGTAAATAGACTAACAAAAATAGTATTAAAAGTTTGCTGTTTAATTTTTCTTTTTGTTTTTTTGTCACCTAAAAGGACTATATCAGATAAAGAAATGGATGTAACAGTTTCATTAGATAGTTCACTAAAGTGGCTCGGTTTTCTCAGCACAGATAACCGCAGGTGGCTCGGCGAGCATCTTTTGCAGCAGGTGGAAGAAGAGGAGAAGACTTCTAGAAAGAGTGACGAGGAATTTGTTCACGAGCTACTAAGTATGCCAGTTGGCTAATTGACAATATGTTGAATGCAGGAATTGATAATTGCCATGTTTCTGTTATATCGCTATTTGAACTTTACTATGGTGCCTACAACGCAGGCTAGAAAAGTGATATCAAAAAAGAAGTTCTTCGAGTCGATAAGTTAAGAACAGAATCCGACATATTACCATTGCCCGAAAAAGCTGACTTCTATGGCAAAATAAAGGTCCATCTCCGCAAGACCGGTAAGCCAGTAGATGAATTTGACATGATTATTGCAAGCCAAGCGTTGACTGAAGGCATGACAGTAGTAACCGATAACCTGAAGCACTTTAAAGACATTGAAGGTTTGAATACAATTAATTGGGCATAGGTTTGCACAATTTCTATTACTAATACAATATTAAAAAAAATAAAAGGAGGACATAATCCATTTCTTTTTGCTAACTTTGCATTTTGGTAAACTACATCGTAAAGAGAAATGAATATATTAGAGCTAAGTGAGCAAGAGATTGGCAGACGCCAGAGTTTGCAGGAGTTGAAGAACATGGGAATAAACCCATATCCTGCTGAAGAGTATCCCGTCAATGCATACAGCGACGAGATTAAAGCCAATTTCGAGGAAGACGAAAAGCGTGAAGTGACCATTGCCGGACGCCTTATGGGCAAACGCATCATGGGCAAGGCATCTTTTGCAGAGCTACAGGACAGCAAAGGAAGAATCCAACTATACATCAGCCGCGACAGCCTTTGCACCGGTGAGGACAAGGACATGTACAACAAGGTCTTCAAGAAGCTTCTTGACATCGGCGACATCATCGGTGTCAAGGGCTATGTGTTCCGCACGCAGATGGGAGAGATTTCCGTTCACGTTGAGGAAATCAAGGTCCTCGCCAAGAGTCTGCGCCCACTGCCTATCGTGAAATACAAGGATGGGGTTGCGTACGATAAGTTCGACGACCCTGAGCAGCGTGCACGCCAGCGCTATGTCGACCTTATTGTCAACGACGGCGTGAAGGATACGTTCCTCAAACGTGCCACCGTGCTCCGCACAATGCGTAAGTTCTTCGACGACCACGGCTATACCGAGGTTGAAACTCCTATACTTCAGAATATCCCTGGTGGTGCTAGCGCAAAGCCGTTCATCACTCATTTCAATGCGCTGAACATCGATATGTACATGCGTATCGCAACGGAGCTGTATCTGAAGAGGCTCATCGTCGGTGGCTTTGAAGGCGTTTACGAAATCGGAAAGAACTTCCGCAACGAGGGTATGGACCGTTTCCACAACCCAGAGTTCACCTGTCTCGAGCTGTATGTGCCTTACAAGGACTACAACTGGATGATGTCGTTCACCGAACAGTTGCTTGAGACTATCTGTACGGCTGTCAACGGCAAGCCGGAGGTTGTCTACCCGGACGGAAAAGTTATCAGCTACAAGGCTCCTTACAAGCGTATTCCTATTCTGGACGCTATCAAGGAGAAGACAGGATACGACCTCAGCGACAAGAGCGAGGAAGAAATACGCGACATAGCAGTAAACAAACTGAAGATGGAAGGTATCGACGAGAGCTTCGGAAAGGGTAAACTCATCGACGAAATCTTTGGAGAGTACTGCGAAGGAACGTTCATCCAGCCTACATTCGTCACCGACTACCCTGTCGAAATGAGTCCGCTGACGAAGATGCACCGCTCTAAGCCGGGACTGACTGAACGTTTCGAGCTTATGATTAACGGTAAGGAACTTGCCAATGCATACTCTGAGCTCAACGACCCGATAGACCAGGAGCAGCGCTTCATCGACCAGATGAAACTCGCCGACAAAGGTGACGACGAGGCAATGATTATCGACCACGACTTCCTCCGCGCCCTTCAGTATGGCATGCCGCCAACTTCAGGCATCGGAATCGGCATCGACCGTCTCGTGATGCTCATGACTGCGAAGGAGAACATTCAGGAAATAATGCTCTTCCCACAGTTGAAGCCGGAGGTAAAGATACCGCAGAGCAGCATAAAGGAATGGGCTGAGCTCGGCGTTCCTGAGGATTGGGTTTACGTTTTACGTAAGGCGGGCTTCAATCTCATATCCGACATCAGCGATCAGAAAGCTCAGGGACTGCAACAGAAGCTCGGAGAAATTAACAAGAAGTACAAACTCGGTTACGAGAAGCCGTCACTCGATGAGATACAGAAGTGGATTGACGCTTCCAAGAAGTAACCGGGCAAGCATAACTCAGAATGTTTAACGTAGGTAACATAGCTATAATCGGAGGCGGTAGCTGGGCAACAGCTATCGCCAAGATTATCGTCAGCCACACGCATCACATCGGTTGGTACATCCGGCGGGACGATAGAATAGACGATTTCAAGCGTCTTGGGCATAACCCTGCTTACCTTACGTCAGTGCATTTCGATGTCAACGAGATTGATTTCTCGTCCGATATCAACAAGATTGTACAAGCCAACGACACGCTTGTCTTTGTTACTCCGTCACCGTACCTCAAGAATCATCTCAAGAAACTCAAGACACGCATTCGCGACAAGTTTATCGTCACGGCAATAAAGGGTATCGTCCCAGACGAGAATCTTTGTTGCTCAGAGTACTTCCATCAAGTTTACGACGTTCCGTTGGACAACCTTGCATGCATAGGAGGTCCAAGTCACGCCGAGGAAGTAGCAATGGAGCGCCTCAGCTATCTCACCGTTGGCTGCTCAGACGAGGAAAAGGCGAAGGCTTTCACGCAGGTTCTCGCCAACACTTTCATAAAGACAAAGACCTCAAGCGACGTCCTCGGCATCGAGTACGCTTCCGTTTTGAAGAACGTCTACGCCATTGCAGCCGGCATTTGCTACGGTTTGAATTACGGAGACAACTTCCAGTCGGTGCTCATGTCTAACGCCGTGCAGGAGATGGACCGCTTTTTGCAGACCATACATCCCATCGAGCGCAACATCATCGACTCCGTTTACCTTGGCGATTTGCTTGTAACGGGATACTCGAACTTCAGCCGCAACCGCACGTTCGGTACGATGATAGGCAAGGGTTACTCAGTTAAATCGGCACAGATAGAGATGGAAATGATTGCAGAAGGATACTTCGGCACTAAGTGTATGAAGGAGATTAACCGCCGTCTGCACGTCAACATGCCTATCCTCGATACCGTTTACAACATCCTCTATGAACGTATCTCACCGCAAATAGAGATAAAACTGCTCACGGATAGTTTCAGATAAGCACCCACCCCCTAACCCACTCCCGTGCGGGAGGGGGAAGGACAGTTTGGTGGATGTTCTTGTTGGAAAGAGTAAATATTGCTAATTCGGTGCGACGAGGTTATGAAGAAGAGCACGAAAGATATAAATAAAACGTATAACTTAAAATAAATAAATCCCATAAACTCCACTGATGATGACAGCGTTTGACACTGTTATCAATCCAATCCCGCAAGGGAAGGAAGATGGGGGTGGGTATTCATTATGAAGAACATCACTTTAGACATCACGAAAGCGGAACAGTTCCTGAACCCGGGGACCATCGCTAGTTTCGAACCAAAGGTTGTTGCAGCAGAGGAAAGCCTTGAGAATGGCACCTGTCCGGGCAACGACTTCCTAGGATGGCTGCATCTGCCGTCAAGTATTACACCTGAATTCCTCGACGAGATACAGGCTACCGCCAACACACTTCGTGAGAAATGCGAAGTCGTAGTAGTAGCCGGCATCGGTGGTTCGTACCTCGGTGCGCGTGCCGTCATCGAAGCATTGGGCAACAGTTTCGCATGGTTGGTGCAGGATAAGAAAAATCCTATCATCACATTCGCAGGCAACAACATCGGTGAGGACTATCTCTCTGAACTCACAGAATACCTTAAGACGAAGAAATTCGGCGTCATCAACATCTCAAAGTCTGGTACAACGACCGAGACCGCATTAACTTTCCGTCTCCTGAAGAAGCAGTGTGAGGCACAGCGCGGCAAAGACGAGGCTCGTGAAGTTATCGTTGCAGTCACCGACGCTCACAAAGGCGCAGCCCGTGCAGCAGCCGACAAGGAAGGATACAAGACCTTTGTCATCCCAGACAACGTCGGTGGACGTTTCTCTGTACTGACTCCAGTAGGCCTTCTGCCTATTGCCGTTGCCGGTTTCGACATCCGTCAGCTCGTCAAAGGTGCTGCCGACATGGAGAAAGCAACAGCTAACGACGTACCATTCACAGAGAACATCTCCGCACAATACGCTGCCGTGCGTCAGGCTTTGTACACTCAGGCAGGCAAGAAGATTGAAATCATCGCCAACTTCCAGCCTAAGCTGCACTTCATAGCTGAGTGGTGGAAGCAGCTCTACGGAGAGAGCGAGGGCAAGGACCACAAAGGTATCTTCCCGGCAGCTTGCGACTTCACTACCGACCTGCACTCTATGGGACAGTGGATACAGGACGGCGAGCGCTCAATCTTTGAGACTGTAATCTCCGTAGAGACTCCGAACCGCGAGCTCGACTTCCCTCATGACGACGAGAACCTCGACGGTTTGAACTTCCTCGCTGGCAAACGCATCGACGAAGTCAACAAGATGGCAGAGCTCGGAACACGTCTTGCACACGTAGACGGCGGCGTTCCAAACATCCGCATTAGCATGCCGAAGCTCGACGAGTACTATCTCGGTCAGCTCATCTACTTCTTCGAGAAGGCTTGCGGTATCTCTGGCAACATCGAGGGTGTAAACCCATTCAACCAGCCGGGCGTAGAAGCTTACAAGAAGAACATGTTCGCTCTGCTCAACAAGCCAGGATACGAGGCTGAAAGCAAGGCTATTCAGGAAAGACTTGCTAAGGAATAATTATTAAAGGGCCTACCCCGGCCCTCCCGAAGGGAGGGAGATGGTAAATTGTTTTGTGGATATTAGTAAGTTGCAGGGCAATTTTACCATATCCGTTTCGGAAGGGCCGGGAGAGGTTTTACATTCGAAGGAGGTGGAGGAGAGTTCCATTTTCCACTCCTTTTCTTAAATCTCCGTATTGCAGAGGCAATACTTTATACAACAAACGACATGGAGCAAGAGGAAACGCAAACTGAAACGCGCAATCAAACGTTAGAAAATCAGGTATCCGCACTAAAAGAAGATCTGGACAAAGGAGAATATTGCGCCGTCCTGTTCGATATGGACGGAGTGCTTTACAACAGCATGCCGAACCATGCGGTAGCATGGGTTAAGGCAATGAAAGACTTCGGAATACACTTCACACCGGAGGACTCATACGCTACGGAGGGAGCCCGCGGAGTCGATACGATACGCAACTTCGCCCGCAAACAGCAAGGCAAGGAACTCACGGAGGAAGAGGCACAGAAGATGTACGACGTAAAGACGAAGTACTTCCACGAACTCCCGACAGCCGAAATCTTCGACGGTGTGACCGACCTGATGCGCTTTCTGAAGTCGAAAGGACTCACTATCGGCGTCGTAACGGGAAGTGGTCAGCGTCCATTGATAAAGCGTTTGCTCGATGACTTTGGCGATTTCGTCGACGAGAGACACATTGTCAGCGCCTACGATGTAAAGCGTGGCAAACCGTACCCCGACCCTTACCTCATGGGACTGAAGAAATGCGGCAACCTCCAGCCATCGCAGGGCATCGTAGTCGAGAACGCTCCCCTCGGCATCCGTGCCGGAGTAGCAGCCCAATGCTTCACCGTCGCAATCAATTCGGGTCCCCTACCCGACTCCACACTTCTTGCAGAGCATCCTAATTTGCTATTTCCATCAATTCGCGCCTTCTACGAAAGTCTGCGGAAATAGTCCTATACATTATCAAATAAAGGTTGGGCAATATGATACGCAACATCATATTCGACTATGGCAACGTACTAATCAAGACCGACTGCCGCCGCGTCTACACATCCGTCTTTGGCTCATGGGAACGCGCCGACTGGTTTCGGACGAACATACTCGAAGCCGATTGGATAAGCCGACTTGACATTGGCGACGACTACGGACAGTGTGTTGCCGACTTGCAGGCAAAGTATCCCGAGTATGCCGATGCCATAGCAATGTACGACAGCCGTTATCTCGACTTCGTAGTGGGCGAAATGCCGGGCATGAACCGTCTGCTCATGCACCTCGAAGCCGACGGCCATCACCTCTTCGGACTGTCGAACTACAGCCACAAGATATACGACATCGAGCACAAACTTCCCATCTTCCGTCACCTCGAAGGCCAGATTATCTCCTCAGACGTACACATCATCAAGCCCAGCGCCCGCATTTTCCGTCTCCTTCTTGCAAAATACGGACTCCAAGCAGAAGAAAGTCTCTTCATAGACGACCGCCTTGCCAACGTCAAAGCAGCCAAAGCCCTCGGCATGAGAGCCCTTTCGTTTCCGGAAATACCCTTCAGCCGGCAGCAGATACTCGACGGATTCACTCTCGACTACAGTCATACGACCATCCCTCCGGCACTCTCCAGCTTCCAGCGTCAGCTCGCCGAGGAGATACAAATTGCCAACGAGTGACCCAATCAACGCTAAAGAACAACGCCTCCAACTCTTTACCTTTTTACCATTTTACCTTTTTACCCCTACCAAATGGCTCAGAGAAAGACATACAAATGCACATCATGCGGCTATGAATGCCACGACTACGAAGGCCGCGGCTTCATGGGTCAGCACATAGAAAGCGTCAGTTGTCCCGACTGCCATACCATCCAACCACTTGTTGTGGGTGGTATCATAGGCGACTCTGCGCCCTCCTTCGCCACTTTGGCTGGTCGTCTGTGCCTCAACTGTGGCAGCAACCGCATCAAACCGTGGGACCACAAGACGTGTCCGAAGTGCGGTGGCAAGATGGAATTTACCGGAGAACAAGAGTTCTGGACGTAGAACCACTTTCCGGGAGCCGTGTTCCGGTACTCCGAAGGCGTCATCTTCATGTGGCTTTTGACGTACCGGCTGAAATAAGTTCACGCATAACGAAGATGTGAAAGCTACCCTACCGGAATATCAATGCTAAGCTATTGAATTCCAATAGAGTAGCTTTTATTTTTAAAAATAAATTATTCCCGATTGAAAAATAAATTATTTTTACCTGAAAAATAAATTAAAAATTAGAGAAAAATAAATTAAAAACCAAGCAAAAATAATTTATTTTTCGTTCAGAAAGTTATCCTTCCGCATTGCGGTTGAATAACTTTCGTGTTTTAGTAGTTTGCCTGTCATATTTCCATCGCTACCCTACGAAGAAAAAATCCAATAATTTCTTTTGGTTTATTCGGCTATTAGTATTATCTTTGTACCAATGAACGCACAGCAAATTGAGAACATACACTGGAGTGAGAACGTTATTATTGCCGACGCCGAATACATCGACAGAGTGGCATTCGACCTCATCGTCAATTTCGAGCGAATGCTTGACAGACGCATACCGCCTGCCGATTTGAGCCGGTGGACCATGGACATCGCTCTCGACGGAGGACTTCGTGAGGGCAAGCATGAGACGCAGCTCGTCCTGCTGCACGACGCAAAGAACACGAAACTTGAGAACTTCGCTCCTGCCGACTACAAAAACGAACTGAACGGAAAGGCGTTCAACGACGAACGCCTCGGCGAATTCATTGTCAACACGATAGCCACCGACGGCAAGATGAGCAACAAGGAGGAGGTCATGCTCGACATCCTGCAACTCATTCTCGGTCATAAGGAGGTACAGCGCATCATGGTTGTGCCCGACGCCGATGCTTCCGACGTGTGGCAAACGCTACGCAACACGCTCGACAGGGGGTCGGAGTTCATTCACGAGACTACCCTCTTCGCCATGCAGCCTATGCCGGGAGGACGTTTCGCACAGCAAATCCTCGGCTATTCGCTCATGAACGCAATGGGAATAACGCAGCGGGAGATTGACGAGAAGATGAAGTAATAACTCAAAAACTTAAAACTCAAAACTCATAAACTAAAAATACTCACAAACTAATAAACTCAACATACTATGGGAAGAATACTTATGATTGGCGCAGGTGGCGTTGCTACCGTTGCCGCTTTCAAAATAGTCCAGAACCAGGACGTATTCACTGACTTCATGATTGCAAGCCACCACAAGGAGAAATGCGACAAACTGGTGGACGCTATACATGCCAAGGGCTACAAGATGGACATCAAGACGGCTGAAGTCGATGCCGACGACGTGGAGCAACTGAAACTTCTCTTCGACTCGTATAAGCCTGACTTGGTGCTCAACCTCGCACTGCCGTATCAGGATTTGACGATTATGGACGCTTGCCTGGCTTGCGGCTGCAACTATGAGGACACCGCCAACTATGAGCCTAAGGACGAAGCCCACTTCGAATACTCATGGCAGTGGGCTTACAAGGACCGCTTCGAGAAAGCAGGACTGACCGCTATCCTCGGCTGCGGCTTCGACCCGGGAGTGTCGCAGGCTTACACTGCGTATGCTGCAAAGCATGAGTTCGATGAGATTCAGTACCTTGACATCGTCGACTGCAATGCCGGCAATCACCACCACGCGTTCGCAACCAACTTCAACCCTGAGATTAACATCCGCGAAATCACACAGAAGGGACTCTACTATGAGGACGGAAAGTGGATTGAGACTGCTCCGCTGGAGATTCACAAGGAACTGAACTACCCGAATATAGGGCCGCGCGAGAGCTATCTTATGCACCACGAGGAACTGGAAAGTCTCGTCAAGAACTATCCTACCATTCGTCGCGGACGTTTCTGGATGACTTTCGGAAAGCAGTATCTGACGTATCTCGACTGCATTCAGAACCTTGGAATGAGCCGTATCGACCCCGTCACCTACGAAGCACCGCTTGCCGACGACCCGACAAAGACTGTCAAGGTCGACATCGTTCCTCTGCAATTCCTCAAGGCTGTACTGCCTAATCCGCAGGATTTGGGTTCCAACTACGACGGCGAGACGTCTATCGGCTGCCGCATACGTGGCCTGAAGGACGGAAAGGAGCACACATATTATATATATAACAACTGCCGCCATCAGGATGCATACAAGGAGACGGGCATGCAGGGTGTGTCCTACACGACCGGAGTACCGGCAATGGCTGGCGCAATGATGTTCTTCAAGGGACTGTGGAAGCGTCCCGGAGTGTGGAATGTTGAGGAGTTCGACCCTGACCCCTTCCTCGACGTGCTCAACAAGCAGGGCCTTCCTTGGCACGAGCTTCGCGACATCGACCTCGAGCTCTAAGCCCGCAAACCGCTTCCGCAATGCGGAGGCCCGCAGAACGCCGCCAGCAACAGCACCAATCGCATTAACGAGGCGGCGTCCGGTATGCTTCGGCGCTGCCGAAGCCCCTCCCCTCACCAACAAGAAAAAACAAAACCAAACAAAGAATAACGATGGCAAAAAAAGAAGAAACTGACGAAAAGAAACAGCAGAGCGGCAAGTTGGAGGCTCTCCAGGCTGCTATGTCTAAGATAGAGAAAGACTTCGGAAAAGGAAGCATTATGCGCATGGGCGACGAACACATTGAGGACGTCGATGTAATACCTACCGGCAGCATCGGACTCGACGCAGCCCTCGGTGTCGGCGGCTACCCACGCGGCAGAATAATAGAAATCTATGGCCCTGAAAGCTCTGGTAAGACGACTCTCGCCATACACGCTATTGCAGAGGCACAGAAGCAGGGCGGCATCGCAGCATTCATCGATGCGGAACATGCCTTCGACCGTTTCTATGCCCAGAAGCTTGGTGTCGATGTCGATAACCTTTGGATTTCACAGCCGGACAACGGTGAGCAGGCTCTCGAAATAGCCGACCAGCTCATCCGTTCGTCTGCCATTGACATCCTCGTCGTCGACTCCGTGGCTGCCCTTACACCTAAGAAGGAGATTGAAGGCGAGATGGGCGACTCTGTAGTAGGTCTCCAGGCACGACTCATGTCGCAGGCTCTACGCAAGCTGACGTCAACAATCTCGAAGACGAACACATGCTGCATCTTCATCAATCAGCTCCGCGAGAAGATTGGAGTTATGTTCGGCAACCCAGAGACGACAACAGGTGGTAACGCACTGAAGTTCTATGCTTCCGTCCGCCTTGACATCCGTAAAATCACTCAGATAAAGAACGGCGACCAGGTCATTGGTAACAACGTCCGCGTAAAGGTCGTCAAGAATAAGGTTGCACCTCCTTTCCGCAAGGCTGAGTTTGAGATTACCTTCGGTGAAGGCATCAATAAGATGGGTGAGATTGTAGACCTCGGTGTACAGTACGACATCATCAAGAAGAGCGGAAGCTGGTTCTCATACAACGGAACGAAGCTCGCCCAGGGTCGTGAGGCTACGAAGGCAATGCTGAAGGACAATCCGGAGCTCGCCGAAGAGCTTGAGGGACTTATCAAGAAGGCTATCAGCGATAGCAAAGAGTAAGTTCCTGACAAAATAAAAATCCGTAAAACCCGCTTAATCAGAGGTCTTACTACGACATCAAATTAAGCGGATTTTACGGATTTATAGTATCTGGTAAATTCCTGTTTACTTCTCCTCGGCCGAGGGTTCTGCCTTTTCAGCCTCAACATTGTCTGCATTCTCCGGCTCCTTATCTTCGAAATCGGTAACGCCAGCCTTAACAAGTATGTTGTACCACTGCAGCAATTTCTTTATATCACTGTTGTGAACGCGGTCTCTGTCGAAGTCAGGCACAAATGAAGCGAAGTAGTCCTGCAACTCCTTTGGCGATGCCTTGCGCCAGTTAATGCTGCATTCCTTGCCACCTTCCTTGTCGCGCAAGCGCCCAAGGATTGTGAGAAGGGGAAGGTCTTCGCTCTCGGTGAACATCGTAATGTCCGACAATGACGTTATACGGTCGGTTGCGAACACCGGAATACGGTGCTTTGTACCGTCTAAAGCCTCAACGATGAGTTTCATGTTTCCGCGGCTTACCAGTTTGTAAAGTCCCGGTTTGCCTGCTACAGATAATATAGTCTGTTCCATTTCTATAATTGATAATTTGACAGTTTGTACCTAATGATTATTCTTTAATTTTCTTTTTCCAATTCCACATCTATAAGACAGCAGTCTCATCAGAAGCCCATCTCCGGCAGAATCTTGTCCAGTTGTGCGTCAATATCAGCACGTCCGTCATTCACGATGACGTAATCGCAGCGGCGGGAGACTTCGTCCTGAGGCATCTGACGGTTTATCCACTCGATTGATTTCTCCCTGCTGATGCCGTCACGGTGCATTATCCGCTCGACACGGGTTTCGAATGGCGCCGTAACGCAGACTATCTTGTCATACCGGATGCGCTTGTCGAAGCCGCTTTCGAATAGTATTGCTGTCTCAACCCAGTCGTATCCGCTTGCCTCAAAGTCACGCGCCACAGCAGGATGGACAACATTGTCGACCTGCTGGGCATTTTCTTCACTCGCAAGAATATACTTGGCAAGTACGCGTTTCTGAAGTATGCCGTCCTGATAGACATCTGCGCCGACGAGTTCCGACAACTGCCGTTGCAGTTCCGCTGAGCTCCGCATGAGCCGTTTGGCACCGGCATCACAGTCGTAGACCTCTATTCCCCTTTCATGGAGCAAGCCGCAGACGTACGATTTGCCGCTGCCTATTCCTCCGGTAATAACAACTTTCATCGTGATTCAATGAGATAATCGACTTCATCGGTGACCACTCGTGCGTTGCGGACATTCGAAGGGGACCGACCGACAAAGACATGGCACCGTTCCGACTGGTTGTTGGCAATCTCACGGTAGTCGACGTAGACCTTAAAGCCTTCCGGCAGCAATGCTTTCGTGACCCTGTCCTTAGGCATCCGCTTGAGTTGGTTGACTCCAACGACGAACTTCACGCCTATCTTCGGTGGGAAGATGCGCATTATCTTGTCCTCCGGAACGTTCTGAGGCTCTATCGGCACTTCGACAACCTCTTCCGTCATGATGTCCGGGAAGAGCTTCATCGTCACAGTGCCGGGCTCGAACTTGGCGCCGCGGATGTGCCGCAGCTGTACTGTAAAGTCACGGGGCTCCGACAGTCCGGTAATGTTCTGCCTCACAGTGTACGCCTCCCGGATGCTGTCAAGCGTCCTCTTGCTGGCGTAAACGGTAACACTGTCGGGCGAGAACTGCGTCATGGCGAGGTAATAGTCGCCTCCCGGGTTCACTCTTCCAAGCATCCGGACCGGCACTTTCTTGTGTTGTCCGTAGTTGTAGAAGAACTCTATGGCGTCAGTCTTTACCGAAACAATCTTCGAAGAATTGTATAGTTGAGCGAGAATAAGCCTCTGCACGTCGGCAACGGGCACTACGCCGTGACCTTTTCCGTCAGCATATTGCTGGAAATTGATGCGTATCGGTGTGAAATGATGTCCGTAGAGGTAAGTCGCAATGGTGTATCCCTTGTCGCGAACGGTGAACCGCACGGTGTCTGTCATATCGTTTGTGACGACTACGTTACGTGGAACATTGACAAGTTCCACCCTTATTGCTATTTCCTTCTCGTAGGTTTCGTTCAGCGTAATGATAAGCCAGAACGAACTACTGAGCAACAGAAAGAACAAAAAAATCAGAAACTCCCTGCTGAAAATCCTCTTCAGGAAGTTCCTGAACACGCTATATGTCCACGACAATGCAGACCCGCTCATACGCCACGGTTTACTTGTTATTTACCTGTGCGCCGTCAGTTGCGCTCTGAAAAACGTAACCCTTGTCGACAGTAATGACCACGCCGCGGGCGATTTCCAAGTCAACGGTGTTATCGTTCATGTTGATGCGCTTCACTGTTCCGTGTACACCACCGCCTGTAACGACAGGTGAGCCCTCCTTAAGGGCGTTCTGGAACTTGCGGATTTCCTTCTGTTTCTTCTGCTGCGGGCGTATCATGAAGAGCCACATGATGACGAATATCGCCACCATCATCAGTATCATGCCCCATCCGCTGCCCTGTCCTTGAGCGGCAGGAGCGGCTGCCAATAAAATTGCTGTGTTCATTATTCTTTGTTGTTATTAAAATTATCTTTGCTGTTTTCCCTGCCACCGGTGCGGTGCTGGCGTGGTGCCATGGGCTTGAATATTTTGTGCGTGTCGTTCAGATAACGTGCAATGCCATCCAGCATACCGTTTATGAAGCGGCTGCTCTTAGGCGTACTGTACACCTTCGACAACTCGACGTACTCGTTAATGGTAACATTGACGGGGATGTTGGGGAACGTCATCATCTCAGCAATTGCTATCTGCATTATCACAACGTCCATATAAGCGAGTCGGGAGAAGTCCCAGTTGCGGCTTGCCTCACTCATATAGTGCTGGTAAGTGTCAGCGTTGAGTATCGTTGCACGAAATAGCTTGATGGCAAAGTCGCGGTCTTCCTCATCCTTATATTCCGGAAGGAGTTCCTGATCGGCATCGCTGTCAGTCGTGAAGCGCTTAATCGTCTTTATAACGAACGTGTCGACGATTTCCTTATCATCGTTCCAGTAGAGGCTCTTGTCCTCAAGAACGGCATCAAGGTCGTCGTTCTCCTGTATCAGAGTACGGTAAATCTTACGCCATATCTCGCGGTCAGCATCATAGCTGTCGTCCTCGCTAGCCATGTAATCTTGGTAAATGGAACTTTGTTCAATCTGATCACAAAGCTTCCTGACAGTCTCTATGTCGTTCTTCCACGTCAGATTCTTATCCTCAAGGAACGCATTGAGCTGCTTGTTAGCCTCAAGCTGTGCCTCGAAACGGTTGTTGATGAAGCGTGTTGACGGCATTTCGCCCTCCTCACGCTGTGCCCTTTGTGTGGCAATCTCAACGCGATGGCGTTCCTCATTGGTAATTGCAACTATAAGTTCGAGTAGATAATTGTACAGGTCGTAGGCTTTCGACAGGCTGAAAAGCAGCTCTTTCTCTGCCTTGTCCATGTTCCCGTCGCCATTCTGATAGTATGCATAGGTTAACTGAACTATCTTTATGCGAATTAATTCTCTATTAATCATTTTTTAGTTCTGTGGTTTTTCTGCTTTTTTCTCTTACAGTATGCAAATTTAATCATTATTCGAAACATCTGCAAGAAATAGTTCATTAATTATGTGTTTTTTTTGTGTTTATTTGTCAGTTTCGCAGAAATTGAGTACCTTTGCACCGCTTTTTTGCTAAGCACTCTCGTGTAATGGTAAATTAAGGCACTACAATTAACTTCTTAATTTTAGAGTAACACAAAATGAAAGAGATTACAATTTCGGGTCAGAAGCGCACAGTCCTTGGAAAGAAAGCTTCTAAAGCCCTCCGCAAAGAGGGTCTCGTACCATGCAACATCTATGGTGAGGCAAAGGATGAGAACGGAAAGCCAGTTGCACTTGCATTCGCTTCACCAATGAGCGAGCTCCGCAAACTTGTCTACACACCGCACATCTATGTTGTAAACATCAACCTCGACGGTGAGAGCCATACCGCAATCCTGAAGGAATTGCAGTTCCATCCAGTCACAGACGCCCTTCTTCACGTTGACTTCTACGAGGTTAACGACCAGAAGCCAATCACAATCGGCGTACCTGTTAAGCTGAACGGTCTTGCACAGGGTGTCCGCGACGGTGGTCGTATGAACCTTTCTATCCGCAAGATTGACGTTACCGCTCCTTATCAGAACATTCCTGAGCACCTCGATATCGACGTTACCAGCCTCCGTCTCGGCAAGAGCATCAAGGTCGGCGACCTCAGCTTCGAGGGTCTTGAGCTTGCTACACCGAAGGAAGTCGTTGTATGCTCAGTCAAGATGACACGTCAGGCAGTTGACACAACAGCAACTGACGAGGACGCAGCAGCTGATACTGACGCAGCAGCAACAGACGACGCTCCAGCAGCAGAGTAATATTTGAATCAATATAATTGGCAATTGGTAACGGCGTTATCAGTTGCCAATTTTTTAATATGTAAGTTCTACAGTGGACAAATATTTGATTTGCGGACTCGGAAACCCAGGAGACGAGTATGCCGGGACCCGCCACAACACTGGATTTATGGTATTGGACGCTTTCGCAAAGGCGTCCAATGTTGTTTTTGACGACCGCCGTTACGGTTTCGTCGCTGAGACATCGCTGAAGGGAAGGAAGATTTTCCTCCTCAAGCCGACGACATTCATGAACCTCAGCGGCAACGCCGTGCGCTACTGGTTGAATAAGGAGAACATCGACCAGAAGCGCCTTCTCGTCATCTCCGACGATGTTGCCCTACCCCTCGGCGCATTCCGTCTGAAGGCAAACGGTTCCAACGGCGGGCACAACGGTCTCGGCCACATCATCCAACTGATAGGCCAGGACTTCGCACGACTGCGCATCGGCATCGGCAACGACTATCCGCGCGGTGGTCAGATAGACTGGGTGCTGGGCCATTATACAGACGAACAGATGAAAACGTTGCAGCCTACCATCGACACGTCTGTGGAAATCATCAAGAGTTTCGTACTGCAAGGCATCGCCAACACCATGAACCAGTTCAACAGCAAAGGCAAAAAGTAAATGGCAAACGAAAAGAATCTAAAGCTGCCGAAATCAGGCGAGACCGCACGCATTGACAAATGGCTGTGGGCGGCACGCATTTTCAAGACACGAAGCATTGCCGCCGATGCCTGCAAGAACGGTCGTGTGACAATAGACGGAGTCAATGTAAAGCCAAGCCACAGCATAAAGGCGGGCGAGGTAATCAATGTCCGCAAGCCGCCTATCACGTATTCCTTCAAGGTGCTGGCATGCATTGAGCAGCGCGTCGGTGCAAAACTGATTCCGCAGGTCTATGAGAATGTGACCGAGAAGAAGCAGTACGAGATACTGGAGATGAGCCGCATCAGCGGATTTGTCGACCGCGCGCGTGGCACGGGACGCCCAACGAAGAAAGAACGGAGGCAGATGGACGACTTCGCAGATGCTGCCATGTTCGGCTTCGACGACTGGGACGACGACTGGGACGACGAAGAATAAATTCGTTCAGAAACGCAATAACTGACTATATTATTGCGTTATACATTTAAATGTACCGTAAGAAATGAACCCACAACTACTCCTATATATTGCCATAGGTCTCGGTGCCTTTGGCGTTGTACTTGCCCTGATATCAATAGATGTAGCACGGCGCAGACTGTCTGCCGACGACTATAACGAGCTTGTCGACTATATTGACGACAAGACGAAAGACGCCGTAAGCGAAATTGACGACAAACTAAAGGCTGCAACAGCTAAGAAGAAGGAAGAGAAGCCAGCAGAGGCGGCTCCGAAGGCAAGCCAACGACGACAGGAGGAGTATTTCTATCAACAGCCGCAACCAGCTTATCAGCCACAGCAGCAGCCCGTCTATCATCAGCCACGGCCTATCTACCAGCCACAGCAGCAAGCCCCGGCATTCGCACCTGTACCCCAGCAACCGGAACAGCAGCGTCCCGTAGGCGACATTACAATAGGTTTTTTCGCCATGAACAACGGCGACAGCTTCACGGCTATTTCCGATATGCCAGCCGCCGACACCCTTTTCCGTGTCAACTTCGGCGGCAGCCGCAACCAGGCTAACGGTACTTTCGAGTTCACCGGAACTATAGAGCAGTTGCGTTCGCTTGCCGACAACATCGTTGGAAGCGCAGTTACGCTCATCAACGGTGGTGCTGACCTCAGCAACGCAACACGTTACATAACGGCATACAAGGGCTCCGTGGCTCGCATGAACAACCAGTGGACAATCATCACACCCGTAGTGCTTCAGTTAGGACGATAGACAAACTATGGAACATCGCATAAGACTTTGCATCTTCGTAAGCGGCAACGGCACAAACTGCGAGAACATAATCCAGTATTTCCAGCAAAAGGGAAACGCCGACATAGCATTCGTACTCAGCAACAGCGCCAAGGCATTCGCCTTAGAGCGTGCCAAGCGCCTCGGAGTGAAGACTTACGTACTGTCGAAGGCTGAAATCAACGACGAGAATGTCCTTCTTCCACTTATGAAGAAAGAGCAAGTCGACTTCATTGTCTTAGCCGGTTTTCTGCTGATGATACCCGATTTTCTCATCAAGGCTTACGACCACCGCATGATAAACTTACACCCTGCCCTACTCCCGAAGTTCGGTGGCAAGGGAATGTACGGTCATCACGTTCACGAAGCAGTGAAGGCTGCCGGAGAAACGGAGACAGGCATGACGGTTCATTGGGTCAACCGCAAGTACGACGACGGTGAAATCCTCGCTCAATACCGTACTCCAATCTCCCCCGACGATACCCCTGACGACATCGCCGCCAAAGAGCACGCCCTCGAAATGAAGTATTTCCCGAAAGTAATCGACGAGGTTATCAGCAAAATTTAGGCATTAACATAATTTTAACGGGCACATCCGATTAATTCATTTAATCCGATGTGCCCGTCAATTTATATTATCCGTGTTATTCGTGCTATCCGATGTAAAATTCAATATACATCTCACGCGGTATCCGTTTTATCCGATGTGCCTGACAATTATTTAGCGGGGACCGCCGAAGCCGCCACCTGGAGGTGGAGGACCGAAGCCGCCACGCGGTCTTCCAAAGCCACGACCGCCATCTGGTGGAGGACCACCAGGACCGTCAGGGCCACTTCTGCGGCCGCGGTTTTCCTGCCTTGCCTGCCTACCACCAAAGAGATTGAGACGGTAAGTGGCACGGAACATGATATAGCTGTTTATAGAATTGTACTCCGTATCGGTACGGCTCATAGCGCTGATGGCACGACTGAGGTTGCTCTGCTTGTGCAGGATGTCATAGAACTGTACACTCAGCGTGAGTGCATTGCCCTTCATCAGCGATTGGGACAACTGCGCATTCCACAACAATTCATTGGTGTTGAGCGACGCATCGTTGTATCCACGGCGGCTCTGCTCGTGCAAGTCGGTCGAAAGACTCATATTCCACGGCAGCGTCAGGATAATGTTAGTACCGTAAGAGAACTGCCACGTGTTGAGATTACTCGTTGCCTGGAGGTTGTTCTTTGTGTGGGTGTAGTTGAAGGAGCCGTCGAGCTCAAACTCAAGCCAACTGTTTCGGTAGCTGCCCGAAAGCCTCTCGCCGAGGGTAAGGCTATTCGTTATGTTCTTCTCCATGTTGTCCATGTCCTGCAACTGCAAGTAACTGGCATAGCGGTTGTAGTTCGCCGTCGTGAACGTATTGATGTTCCACACACCGGCAGTATCAATACTCGTGTTGTACATTATAGCCGCGCTGCCGTCCCAGTTGCCGTTCACGTTGACAGGCTGCACCGTACGCGCTCCAGTCTGCGAGTCGTAGAAGACGCTGTTGCCAATGGCGTTGCGCGTGGTGGAGAAGTTAAGGAACGTCATGAAGCTCTGCATGTGGCTCTGACGATAAGTATTGTAGAAGAACCGGAAACGATTCGTGAACGCGGGCTTCAATCCCGGGTTACCAAGTTGCACGTTCTGCGGGTCAGTATTGTCGACAATGTCGAGCAACTGACTCATGGAGGGCTGCGTGGTTGTACCGCGGTAGTTGATACGAAGGTTACTCTGGTCGCTGAACTTATAGCGAAAGTCGAACGTCGGGCTCCAGTTGACCACGTTTCGGGTCGTGTCCACGTGCACACCGAGGTAGTCCTGCATGTAGCTCGAGTGCTGGGGCTGAACCATAACGCCAGCGTTCAGGCGCCATTTGTTGCGGTTCATGCGCAGCATTACCGATGCCTCGTTGGTGTAGACGCGGTATTCGGAGTAGCGACTCAAGTCCTGGTCGAAGTAATCGTCCATCTGTCCCGGCACAAGCGACAAATAATTGTCCCATGAGCGATAGGCAGGCGTGATACCGGAGAACGTTCCCGAAGGCAGCGTTGAGAAGTCGTAGGTAGAGCGGTCGCTCTTTGTGAAGCTGTACTTATATTTGTAAGAGAATTGCAGATACGTTTTTCTGGCTATCGGCTCACTGTAGGTTGCCTGCAAGGCGTAGTCCCACGATTTTGTCGGCATTGTGTTGTAGCGGTACGCACGGTATGTAGAGTCGCCGCCGAGGGCATTCTGCAGCTGGAAGTATTGCAGGTCCTGAGTAGAGAATGTCTTTGAGCTTTCGTCATCATAGTCGGCATCGGCACGCAGCGTTACGTTGCGTCCGTTCTTCCCGAGCTTGCGATTGATTTGCAACATACCGCCCAATTTGGTTGCATCGCCGTAAGTTATCTTCGTCGTGCGCTGCGTGTTCACCATGAGACCCTGCTCGTCCAGTTTCTGCATTTCAGCCTCATCGAGCGGGCTATCGGTATAATCGTATGGGTCGTCGTTGTATGATGCCGATGTGCTCACTGTCTGTCCGTCAGTCTTCGTCAACTGTATATTAGGACGGAACATGATGTCCCACATCGAGTCTGGAGTCCACTCAAGACGGAAACGGCCGTTCCACGAGTTGCTGCGGGTGAACGCCTGCGACAGACTGTTGCCGTATGAGCCCTGCGTTGCTACGAAGTTCTCCGACGAGACACGCGTACTGAGGTCGCCGTCGCTATGGTTCCAGCGCACGGAGCCGTCCCACTGGAGCGTCTTCTTGTTGTCGTAGTTCATGTTGAGGCCTATCATCTTAGTTGCGTTCAGTCCTTGCCGCACTCCGCCAAAGCCACCTCGCGGTCCGCCTCCGAATCCCATATCGTTGACGTTGTTGGCATTTCCGAAGACCATCATGCGGAACTTGTCGTTGAAGTAAGCCCCCATCGCCTTCTCGGAGTAGCGGCTCTTGGTGCCGATACTTAAGTCAATGTTGGAGAACATACCCTTGTTCATGCCACGCTTGACACCGAAGTCGAGCACGGTCTGCTCTTCCCCATCGTCGATACCTGTAACGCGGCTGAGGTCGCTCTGCTGGTCGTATGCCTTGACAGTGTTCACTATCGACGTCGGAATATTCTTCATAGCCGTCTTGGTGTCGCCGGTCATGAATTCCTTTCCGTCGATAAGAATCTTCTGAACCTGCTTTCCGTTAATCTTGATTGTACCGTCGTCGCCGATTTCGGCACCCGGCAACCGCTTCACAAGTTCCTCGAGGGTTGAGCCTTCAGGCACACGGTAGGCGGCAGCGTTATACTGGAAGGTGTCGTTCTTTAGCACCACCTTCGGCGGAATGGCTGTTACGGTGACTTCCTTAAGCGTGTGTGAGTCGGCCGTAAATTCCAATTGACCGACGTTTACATCCTGATTATTGGCTATGGTGACATTCTGATAAAGCGTCTTATAGCCCACATAGCTTGCCTTCACTATGTAACGACCGTTCTTCGGGGCTGTTAACCTGAAGGCTCCGTTGTCGTCCGTGACGATGCCCGACACGTAAGTCGAGTCGGAATTGTCGTTAAGAAGCTGCACAGCGGCATATGGTACCGTTGTCTTCATTTCACCATCGTAGAGCGTTCCCGTAATTGTACGGTTCTGGGCGCCTACTGTCAGTACGGCAATGAAGAGCAACGCTATGGCGAGTAAAGTCTTTTTCATACATTGATTGTCTTTATCCTGAAACGAAATCTTGTTCTTTATGTTTGTGTCCGCAAAGATAATGCTTTCCTATATAACGTGTATTTTTATTCAACGAACGTACTGATATCTTCAACAAGTCGGATGTCACGCCATCCTTCTGTATCAAACACGGTCGCCGGAATACAGCGTGCAAAGATAGTGAAAAATCCAATTAATCAACATTATAACATTATTATATTTGCGGAGTTAGGGAAAATAGACTATCTTTGCAAGAAGGTAACATACCGAAGGGGTATATAGACTATGGCAAAAGAAAAATCACAATCGAATGTCCGGGAACGGACCGACATACGGGAGCCGCACAAATGGGCGGTGATATTTTGGAACGACGACTTCACGACTATGGACTTTGTCGTGAAGGTTCTGCACGATGTCTTCCTTAAATCAGAGAATGAAGCTGAGAAACTCATGATGGACGTTCACGAAAAGGGCAGTGCCGTCGTCGGACTGTACACGTATGACGTTGCCGTCAGCCGCACGCAAGCAGCTACGGGCATGGCTCGCGAAGAGGGATTTCCACTGAAGATAACTTTCAAGGAGGTGTGACGATGGCAAACATGATGAAAAACAACGACGAGGTAACGAACATGCTGCAAGCGGCCGTTGAACTGGCGAAGGAGCGGCGCCACCAGTTTGTTATGCCGGAGCACATGCTGTACGAGATGACAGACATACCGGAAGTTCGCGATACGCTGATAACATTCTCCGTGCAGCCACACAAGTTGCCCGATGAGCTTGAGGAATTCTTCAACCAGCAAGAAGCCGTTCCGGACGATATGGAGTACTCCCCCGGTCTGTCGCAGCAATCGGCTCAGCTCATGCACCTTGCTTTCGTTGAGGCATACGACTCGGGGCAGAGCGAAGTAAACATTCCGCATTATGTCGGAGCATTACTGAAACTCGATGAGTCATGGGCGGCTTACCTGCTGAAGGATGCTGTCGGTGAGGACACAGCTGGTTTTCTGGCCTGCCTCATCGACGAGTACAGAACGGATGACGAGATGGATATGTTCGACGAGGAGCATCCGCTGTTCAGCTTCGAGCCCGCAAAGGAGTCGAAATCGTGGCATGACCTCGTCACATGTGTCAACGATGATGTTGCCAATCATAATCCGCTTATCGGCAGAGAGGCTGAACTGGAACGCACTATACAGGTTCTGTGCCGCAAGGACAAGAACAATCCGCTGCACGTCGGTGAGCCGGGAGTCGGAAAGACGGCACTCGTCTACGGCCTGGCAGAGCGCATAAACGAAGGCAATGTTCCCGAAAGGCTGAAGGACTGCCGCATTTATTCGATGGACATGGGCACGATGCTTGCCGGAACACAGTATCGCGGCGATTTCGAGAAGCGCATAAAGCAGGTCATGGAGGGTGCGCGCAAGGAGGGCAACGTCATTATCTACATTGACGAGATACATAATATGATTGGTGCCGGACGTGGCTCCGATGGTTCGCTCGACGCTTCGAACATGCTCAAGCCGTACCTCGAGGCGGGCGACATTCGTTTCATTGGCTCAACGACCTACGATGAGTACAAGCGCTATTTTGCCTCATCGAAGGGCATCGTGCGCCGCTTTCAGGAGATTGATATTCAGGAGCCGACGATAAAAGATACCATTAAGATTATCAAGGGATTGCAGCCGAAGTACGAAGACTTCCACGGTGTGAGGTACACAGATGAGGCAATCGACTATGCCGTACGTGCTTCGGCGAAGTATATTTCAGACCGTTTCCTTCCCGACAAGGCTATCGACATAATCGATGAGGCAGGTGCTTACCGCGAGCTTCACAAGGTTCCGAAGAAGAGAGGGCCGCAGAAGGTCGACAAGAAACTGATGCAGCAGGTACTGACGAAGGTTTGCAAGATTGACGCTACGGCACTGAAGGAGGACAACAATGCGTCGCTGAAGACACTGTACAGTCGTGTATCGGCAAAGATATACGGTCAGGACGAGGCTGTCCGACAGATCGTCGAAGCGGTAGAGATGTCGAAGGCTGGTCTGCAAGACGACAACAAGCCGTTGGCTAGTTTACTGTTCGTTGGTCCGACGGGCGTGGGCAAGACGGAAGTGGCACGGGTTCTGGCAAAGGAATTGGGCGTCAGTCTCGTCCGCTTCGACATGAGCGAGTACACCGAGAAGCACACCGTGGCTAAGCTGATAGGCTCTCCGGCAGGATATGTAGGCTACGAGGACGGCGGACTGCTTACCGATGCGATTCGCAAGACGCCAAACTGCGTGCTATTGCTCGACGAGATTGAGAAGGCTCACAGCGACATATACAATATATTATTACAAGTGATGGACTACGCTGTGCTGACGGATAACAAGGGACAGAAGGCTGATTTCCGTAACGTTATCCTTATCATGACGTCCAATGCAGGTGCTCAGTATGCCTCGCAGGCGAACATCGGTTTCAACGGACACACGACACGGGGCGAGGCTATGATGGCTCAGGTGAAGCGAACGTTCAAGCCGGAGTTCAGAAACAGGCTTTCGGCAACTGTCGTTTTCCACGATATGAACAAGGAAATGGCACGGAAGATACTGGACAAGAAGCTCGGTGAACTGCAAGAAAAGCTCACGAAGAAAGATGTCGTGATGAGCCTCAGCAAACAAGCCATGGAGTTCTTGCTGGCGAAAGGCTTCACACCGGAATTCGGAGCACGCGAGATGGACCGTGTAATAGCACGTGAGCTGAAGCCATTGCTGATGCGTGAAATTCTGTTCGGTAGTCTGAAGAAAGGCGGAAAGATTAAAATAGATGTGAAAGATGACGGTCTGGCGATTGGATAAGCACGTGTTGGCGTTTCCCGACCCTCACTATGGGGACGACGACGGACTGATAGCCGTAGGCGGTGACCTCAGTGTCGACAGGCTGCTACTTGCCTACAGCAATGGCATTTTCCCATGGTACGGCTTCCGAGAGGAGCCAGAAATAATGTGGTTTTGTCCTTTGGACAGGTTCGTTATCTTCCCCGACAAGATACACATAAGCCACAGTATGCGGACGCTGATTAACCATCGGACATATAATGTGACAATAAACAACGACTTCGACGATGTCATTGAAGGTTGCAGCCGTGTCGACGGGCGGTACGACAATACAGGCGCATGGCTCGGCAAGGATATGATTGCGGCCTACAAACGGCTGCACGATCAAGGTTTCGCGGCAAGTGTGGAGGTGTGGAAAGGTTCGGAACTTGCTGGAGGACTGTACGGAGTGACTATCGGGCGGTCGTTCTTCGGGGAGAGTATGTTCTCCTTGCAACCGTCGGCATCAAAGCTAGCGCTCATTGCTTTGGCAAAGATGATGCAGCAGGTTGGTGGAAATCTCATCGACTGTCAGTTCGAAACGCCGCACCTCAAGACAATGGGAGGCGAGCATATCGGCTACGACGAATACATGAAAATCATCAGTGAGGAATAAAGTTTTGTTTGTTTGGAAGAGAATATGATAATAAGGAAAATTGAGAAGGACGACGACAAGCGCATTGCCGGCATCATACGCGGCGTGTTCGACTAATATAATATGCCAAAGACTCACACCGTCTACGACGACCCGGACACCGACCGGCAGTTTGAAGTATTCCAAAGTGAGCCGAAGTCGGTACTTTGGATGGCTGAGGAGGACGGCGTCGTACTAGGCTCATGTGGCGTATTCCCCACAGACGGACTGCCAAAGGGATGGTGCGAGATAGTAAAATTCCATATGGACAAGCGTGCAAGGGGGAAGGGAATTGGAAGTCTGCTCTTCGAGAAGGCACTAGTTTCAGCGCAGGAGTTTGACTATTCTACGGCATCCTTGAGACTTTCCCGCAATTCGGCAGTGCTGTCGGAATGTACGAACGGTACGGCTTCCACGGCAAACAACGGTGATATAACACTTGTAGACGATAAAGTTACAGAAGTAACAAAAAAATAACAGACTAGTTGTTCCATATGTCAGATGCTTTCATAACTTCGCGTCATGGAAGCATTTGTTCTTGATATAAACCTCCCTACAGACTGGACGGGTCAACACTAAGTCCGTTAATCTCAAGAATAACCTCTTGCTTTCAGCAACAATTCCCTACCATTCAATTGCTTCAGGAAAAATAAAGCTGTCCTCAGTGGACAGCTTGTAAATGTTGTTTCGTGACTCCGGCGGAATTATAAATCCCG
>OMVI01000074.1 GCA_900314455.1 uncultured Prevotella sp.
CTACGAAGCGAGGAGTCTTTCTTGTAGTTTTTGTCTTATCCCCAGTCTGCGGTCGTTGCACTCCCTTGGCTGGGGTTATCGATTGTTAAACTTCTTCGAAGTTTGTGGCACCCATCAATCGATATGTTGGATGAACATATTTCTACCTTTTGGGATAGTCTGATAGCAAATTCCCCTATCTCTTTAGTTAGTTGTCGCCGCGTCCGAAGATTCTCAGCAGATACAGGAACAGGTTGATGAAGTCGAGATACAGGTTCAGAGCACCAAGCAAGGCAATCTTCTGTGCACTCTCGCCGGCGTCAGGAGCCATAAGCAGCGCCTGCTTGATTTGCTGTGCGTCCCATGCCGTAAGACCTACGAATATCAGCACTCCGACACAACTTATAATCATGTCGAGCATGGTGTTCATGAGGAAAATATTGACTACAATAGCGATGAGCAGTCCGATGAGCGCCATGAAGAATATTCCGCCGAACCGCGTCAAGTCCTTCTTCGTTGTCGTTCCCACTACAGCCATGGCCGCAAACGTGCCTGCCGTGATGAAGAACACTGTCGAAATGCTTGTCGCCGTGTACACCTTGAAGATGTAGGACATCAGCGCACCGTTGAGCACGGAGTATATAATGAACCACACGGTGCCCGTCGTCAGCGATATTCGGTTGATGCGTGCCGATACGTAGATGACGATTCCAAGCTCTGCAAGTGCCATTACCCAGAATACGACTTGGTTGCCGTAGATGGTGTAGAGCAGGCTTGGTGACGAGGCGACCATGTATGAGGTCAGTCCGGTTATGACAAGCGCAAGTGCCATCCACCCGTACACCTTGCGCATGAGGGCGGGAAAGGCTGCCTGAAGGTCGAGGCCGCGCTCTTTCTCGTTGATAACTCTCGTGAAATCGTTGTATTCCATAATTATCGTTTCTTATTTATTGATTTGGTTTACAAAGCTAACGGAAAAATATTATATCACCAAATTTTTTTGCTTTCATTAGCAAATGTGTTACTTTTCAAGGTGTTTCGGCTCGCTGAATGTAATTGCCACCTAAATGAAAGCCTGTCTTTACCCGCTGCATGGATAGCCCTTGTGGCTGTCCGTTTGCCATATAAGGGCAAATAAATATGCCTTTATGAATGTGGTAAATGCTCTTTGGAAATACGGAAGCTGACCTACCGCACCACGAAAGCTAATCTTTGGAATTAGTTTTTAATTTATTTTTGTGAGAAAAATAAATTAAAAATGGAGGAAAAATAAATTAAAAACCAATGAAAAATAAATTTAAAACGAAGCCGAAAGCTAACCTTTGACAATCAGATAGTTAGCGAACGGCCTTTAGGAACCTCTCTTATGACCTCTCCGGAATTCATTTATTGTTTATTGTCACTTCCTTATCGAACCCTCTAATATCGTGGAGTATGAACGTATGCTTGCTTGTCTTGTCCGTCAACTTTGGGTCACTGTCGCTGACAACAGCCTTTCCGTCGACGCTTATCACCGTATCACCCTCGCGGAAGCCGTTCTTGTAGTACTCGCTGGTGTGGCGGATGGACGCCACGACAATCTTTCCGTCTTCCTCCATGTAGCTCACGTCGTCGATGCGGTTGCTTACCTCGACGCTGTTGCCACCCGAATACGACCAGAACTTTATCCTCTTGCGCTTCGGATTGATGACGAACGTACCGTAGTTGAGTATCGCTCCGCCGAATTTTGAGTCGCCCTGAGTTGTGTAGGAGTGAACGTCACGGAAGGTGAAGTTGCCCCATGGTAGGGTAGGGAACTTGATGAAGAATATCAGGTCACGCTTCTCGGCTCCGTAGCTGCCCACGGCATTCTGTCCGTAGGTCGTCTCCTCGACGAGCATTGGCACGCGCGGGTCTTTCTTACGTTCCGTATCGAAATGCTGTTTGTTCATAACGAAGATGTCGCGGGCACCCGTGTCGAAGAGAACGGGCTCTTTATGGTCGAGGAAAGTATTGATGCTGAGGTACGGAGTCCACCGAATCAGCTTGTATTTCACCTCGAAACCGGGCTCGTCGGCAAAGTAGTTCTTGCGGTCGGTGATAACTATACGCTTGCGCTTGACGTCAATCTTTGCCTGCAAGCCTTTGTTGAAGAGGTCGAAACCTATTATTCCGTCGTAGATGTAGTGCTTGCCGTGGCGCGGAAGAAGGCTCGCCTTGTAGCCTTTTATCGACAGACCGTCGGCGCTGCCGAGACGTAGCTCGGGGTATTCCACTATCGGAATGGTGTCGATGGAACCGTTGGCGTCGCGTGAGTTGATGTTGCCAAGGGGCTCGCTGTAGTCAATGCCGGAGCCGATATATGCCACGCCCTGCGATGAACCGGTGTCGAGGTTGAAGAGATGGCGCTGCCCGCCGATGTAGACAGGTATGTAAATCTGGTTGCCGACGAACTCTATCGGTATCGTGTCTGCAAAGTCGGTGCTGCCGATGGTCATCTCGCGGGTGTTGTAGCGGTGCATGCCGTCGTCGTTTTTCTGTGCCGTCATGTTGAGGCAGAATAGTAGTCCTAATATAATAATGTATAGTATGCGGTGTTTCATAGCGTTTATCTTCTGCTCCTTTTTATGAAATTCATCATCAGACGTATCTCTTCCCATGTTACATCGGGCGGACACAGTGCTTTTATAGGTTTGGCACTGTCCTCCATACCTATCTTGTCGATGATGCGGGTAATGGCTTGCTGGTGCTTGTCTGAAACGAGGGTGTCGATTGGTATTTCGCCACGCATGACGTAGTATGACAGATGGTTGAAGATGGTGGCGTCCTTGAGGTTGCGCTCTTGGGCAATCTCGTGGATGGTCTTGCCTGCCTTGTACATGTCGATTGTTACCTTACGGGTGTCGACTTTCGGTTTCTTCTCTTTCTCAGTGCTGACTTTCGGTTCTGCTTTCTTCGTACCCGTCGATTTTCGTTGAGTCTTTTTCGCTGTCGCCGGCTCGTCGTTTTCCATCGCTTTCAGAATAGATTCTTGCTTGAACTTCAGATAGTTCTGAGGCGTGAAGCCGTTGTTGGAAATGGCTGTCATGGTGAAAACCTTGGCAAGGTATATGTCGTGCATGTCGTCGTAGGCATGTTCGAGACGGCGGCGTATCATCTTGTTGTTGGTGTTAAGGTATTTGGTGCGGCTGACAACATCATCGAAGATGTCCGTCAGCTGACCCGAGAAGTACAGTGTGCTGCTCTTCAGTCGACTCTGAAAAGCCGCTGCCTTGAGGTCTTCGGTAGATGTGGCGTTGATGACGGCAAGCCATTTGTCGGCTATAGGCATCACCTTCGTCTGCAATTCGGTAAGGGCGGTGTGGTGGAGGGCGGCAAGTGGGGTCTTGCCATAGAAGAATTCCTGCATCACACGGTCGAGGGATGTCTCGGCAAGGAGTATCGGGCGGAGGTTGAAAAGCTCGGTGAGAAGCTGGCGGTGGTACTCTTCTTTCAACTTCGGTAGTCGCTCTATGCTTGCTTTCGCGGCTTCTTCCTGATGGGAGATGTAGTCGGTGACGCGGTTGTCCTTGATGATTGCCTTCTCCGAAATAGGGGAGGCGAGGACGAGTCCGGCAAGGGTCTTGCAGCGGCTGAGGGCTACGTAGACCTGACCGGAGGCAAAGGAAAACTGTGCGTCTATGATTGCGTGCTCGAAGGTCAGGCCCTGGCTCTTGTGGATGGTTATCGCCCAGGCCAGACGGAGGGGGTATTGGGTGAAGGTTCCGACTACTTCGGACTCTATCTGTTTCGTCTCTTCGTTCAGCTTATACTTAGTGTTCTCCCATACTTCCTTCTCTACCTCGATGGCTATCTCGTCGTCAGGGCACTGAACGAGTATCTGATGGTCGTCGACGTAGGTGACATGGCCTATCTTTCCGTTGTAGTATCTGCCTTTGGAGTCGTTCTTCAGAAACATGACTTGGGCACCGGTCTTCAGCGTCAGACGCTGCTCTGTGGGGTAGTCGTACTCCGGAAAATCCTTGTCGACTTCTGCTTCGAAGTTGAACGCTTTCGACTTGAGGGCGAAGAGTTCTTTTGTATTGTAGTCGTCGGCGATGCGGTTGTGGGTCGTCAGCCGTATATAGCCGTCGTTGACATTAGGGCGGAAGTTGGGATTGTAGCGGGCGTTGAGACGGCTAATGTCCTCTTGGGTTGCATGACCGTCACGGATGTCATTCAATATACTGAGAAACTCGTCGTCTTGCTGTCGATACACGTGCTTCAACTCTATCGTTACGTAGTCGATGCTCTGCAAGGCGTGTGAGCCGAAGAAGTAGGGCGTGGTGTAGAAGCTTGACAACAGTTTCACTTCGTCTTGCCTTACAACGGGCGTCAACTGGTTGAGGTCGCCTATCATGACGAGCTGTACGCCTCCGAAAGGTTTGTCGTGCTCGCGGAAACGGCGCATGACGTTGTCTATTGCATCGAGGACATCGGAACGAACCATCGATATTTCGTCAATGACGAGCATGTCCATAGTGCGCATTATCTTGCGTTTCTCCTTGCTGTAGGTAAATTTATTGTCAAGTGATGCTCCGGGGACGTAGGGCGAAAGCGGTAGTTGGAAGAACGAATGGACTGTAACACCGCCGGCATTGATAGCCGCTACGCCCGTCGGGGCTACAACGACCATGCGCTTGTGGCTGTGTTCCTTCACGGCTTTGAGAAACGTTGTCTTGCCGGTCCCTGCCTTTCCCGTCAGGAAAAGGCTCTTCCCTGTGTGCTCAACGAATTCCCATGCCTCCCTCAGCTCTTTGTTCTTCTCCATCCTTCTTCGTTATCTTTACATTATATATAATATGTGCAAAGTTAGTGTAATCCCTCGATATTCCCAAACAAACCTCCCGTTTTGTTTTCCGTTCCCTCGTTGTCCATCCTTCTTCTCTTCGTTCCCTCTTCTTCTTTTCTTTCCTTCCCCCATCTTCTTTTC
>OMVI01000075.1 GCA_900314455.1 uncultured Prevotella sp.
AATATATTGATTATCCGCTGTCTTCCAAACAGCCTCAAAAACACCCACCGCAGGGACGGCCCTTGTGGGCGTTATTTAGGCGGTTTGGATAATAGCAGACAATTGTTATATATCCTCTTCTGCACGATGACACGGAAAATACGATTGAGGTAACCGATTGTTTAACCTCTTCTAGGTTTTTGCGGCATTTTTTGTTATTAATCCTTCTGTCGGAAGAACCTTTATTGTCCCATTCAGCAACTTCACTGTTCGAATTACACAGTCTTAAGGAATGTCGAATAATTCGCTTTTTGGTGTAACCCGAGCACTGTATCATTTGTTTCCGAAATATGCATTATTTGTTATAAAAAACTAGTATAACTTGTTTTGGAACATATTTTCGTCGATAAATAAAACGGACTAAATTGCACAAAATACGGAACTTTAAAATTGTGCACGAACACACAAAAAACACAGCAAAAAAAATCGTGTAAACGTTTGTCTTAATAAAAAACAATCTCTAATTTTGTATCAGAAACCTTTAAAGCCTGGACTTATGAAAAAGTCTTTTCTTACCATTATAATGATGGCGCTTACGATTGGCGCCGCTGCCGGCAACGCCAACAACACCGCCAACAGCTCGAACAACAATAACAATAGCCAGATGTCGTTCCGCAACCTCAACGGCGGAACGAACATCTCGGGCCAATACATAAACCTCGATATGAACACAATGCTCGTCGACCACTGTCATGGCGGCGAGATGGTTCTGCTCTACCAGCAGTCAAGCCACGAGGCTATGCTTTATTCGAACATTGAGCAGGGCTTCCGTTGGAAGAAAGACAGCCAGGGCGGTATCATGCAGGTGACACGCATGGGTATGCTTACGTCGAACAATACCGTTCGTAAGGTCCATGGCAACACAGGTTTCTTCACCACTCTCGACAACCTCGTCGGTCAGCACATATGGACCCGTAATATTCTGCCGGTCTACGTCAACGACTCTGCAAACGTCGTCTTCGGCTACCGCGCCAAGTTCAACGAGTTCAACCAGAACTACGAATTCCACGCTGAGAACGTCCTCTACGCCTATCGTCTCTCCGACGGTCGCGAGCTTTGGAACGACACCATCAGCCATTACACTCGCTGGGGATGGAACAATGTTACGTATCTTCCGGAGAAGCACGAGTTCCTTGTATGGGCCGACCGCCTGTATACAATCGACCCGCAGAAGGGTATCACCCACGAGATGGTTCTCAACACGGGCCGCTACGGTGTGCCGGTGGGTGTTACGAAGCGTGAGCAGCGCACCGACCATAACTCCGATGCCGACTATGCTTTCACTCCTTACGTCGACCGCGGCTACTACACAGGTATCAAGTCGAACATCATCTTCAAGAATGGACTTATCTATCTCGCTGACGGTGAAGCTCTTTACTGCATGGACGAGAACCTCGGCGTGAAGTGGATGACACAGCTTCCTAAGGCGAAGACTTCTGCGATGCGCATCCGCCTCGACGGAGACAAGATTACGATGCAGTCGTCCGGTATGGCTTACCTTGAGGGTTGCACTTACAATGTCGGCAAACCGTTCGTCGCTCAGTTCAGCGTATCAGACGGTGCTATGGACTTCATCACATTCCCGAAGATTGACGGTAACATCAAGGACGCCCACCTCGCCAACGGTAAGGCTTACTACCTCACCAGCAACGGACTAAATGAGATTTCGAACCTCCGCGCCCCTGAGACCGTCGTTTACGGCAAGGACGTCATCGGCAAGGTATCTGAAATCGACAACCACACAAATTACGCCCTTGACGGCAACCACATGATCTGCATGCAAAGCGGCAACAACAGCGTGCTCCTCGTCGGTAAGGACGGAACGAAGAAGCTCTTCGACACCAACAGCGGCAAAATCGTGAAGGTGGAACAAAGCGACAAGCTCTACGACAAACAGGACCACGTCTACACTTGTATGGCACGCAACAAGAAGGGCGAGCTCACCGACGATGCCAGCGACCTCATCATTGCTGACGCCAACGGCAACGTAACGACCCACATCAACACTCCGTTCACCGGTGCTTTCTACACCGACGGCCTGCTGACCCTCGTCATGAAGAGCGGTATCTTCACAACAAGACTTTAACGAATATCAACTATCATATAACGACGAACTGCTGAAGATTAGATAATGACATAATAGTAAGACTTAGAATTCAACATATCAGAAGGATTATTTTTATACAAAGCTAACTAATTTAATATCTGTACGTTCAGTCATATCAATTCTCATTACTTAAAATGATACGCGTCCCTACCGGCAAAGGCGGAAGTGATTTCCCCCAAAAGACGGCAGGGACGTTTTTTTTAGTTACCTTTTTACCCTTTTACCTTTCTACCTTTCTCTTTACCTCTTTACTTTTTTCCCTTTTTACTCTTTTATTATATCATTATTTATTAACTTTGCATCAAATTAAAGACTTAAAGAAAAGCACAGCGGACAAATGAGCAAGATTTACAATAACCTGTTTAGGTGGTACATATCCAAACAAGCGCTGCCATATTGGTGTGTGCTGATTGTCGATATAGCCATCTGCTATCTGTCGGGCATCTTCGTTTTCTGGCTCTACTACCGTGGAGCAGTGACCCTTGGTAACCTCGGACTGCTGTCGAGAACCATTGCCGTCTACATGATTTTCAACCTCATCGGGTTCCGCATCTTCCACACCTATTCGGGCATCATACGCTATTCGTCGTTCGTCGACTTGCAACGCATCGCCATGGCACAGGCGCTTTCGTGCTTCATGGCTGAGATATTCCACTACATTATTTATCCGCTTCACATCTACTGGCACTTCAAGCCGCTTGCAGGAAGGCAGATTCTCGCCATGTACGTCATAGCAACTATCTGCATGTGGGGCGTGCGCGTGCTCGTGAAGGCTATTTACGATGTCTCCGTCGGCTCAAAAGGCGTGAAGCGAACGCTCATCTACGGTGTCGGCGACCACGGTATCGGACTGGCTAAGAACATACGCAATATCAAGAACAACGGACTGCAATTCAAAGGTTTCATCAGCCACGACCCGAGCTACAACAACCGCATCCTGCTTGGCGAACGGGTCTATCAGCCTGGTGAAAAACTAGAGGAAGCACTCGTCAGTCAGAACATCCAGGCCGTCATCGTCAGTCCGGCACAAGCCGAACGCTTCCGAAACGATACGGAGTTGCAGGACATGCTCATAGGCAACGGGGTCACTATCTACCTCGCTTCGATGCCTAAGAACTGGGAGCCTGACAGCAGTACGTCGGTTCAACTGCACGAAGTGAAAATCGAGGACTTACTTCCGCGCGACGAGATACAGGTCGACATGACGACAATTGCAAGCCAGCTGCACGACCGCCGCATTATGATAACGGGCTCGGCAGGCAGCATCGGTTCGGAAATGGTACGGCAGATAGCTCCCTACGGACCAGCCGAGCTCATCCTAATCGACCAGGCTGAGACGCCGCAGCACGACGTACGTCTGATGATGCGCCAGCAATTCCCCGACTTGAAGGTCGATACGTACGTTGCAAGCATCGCCAACCGCGACCGCATGGAGGACATTTTCCGCCACAAACGCCCCGACTACGTCTTCCACGCCGCAGCCTACAAGCACGTGCCGATGATGGAGGACAACCCGTCGGAGAGCATCCAGAACAACGTGTGGGGCACGAAGGTCATCGCTGACCTCAGCGTCAAGTACGGTGCGAAGAAGTTTGTCATGATTTCAACCGATAAGGCGGTGAACCCGTCGAACGTCATGGGATGCTCGAAACGTATCTGCGAGATTTACTGCCAAAGCCTCGACCGCTGGCTCGACACGCACAACGCCGACGGAACGCCACGCACGAAGGGCACCACACACACGCAGTTCGTCACCACGCGCTTCGGTAACGTACTCGGAAGCAACGGCTCCGTTATTCCGCTCTTTAAGCGGCAGATACAGGACGGAGGTCCTGTCACGGTCACACACCCCGACATCATACGCTTCTTCATGCTCATTCCGGAGGCCTGCAAACTCGTTCTCGAAGCTGGAACGCGCGGACTGGGCGGACAGATATTCATCTTCGACATGGGCAAACCGGTGCGCATCGCCGACCTCGCACGCCGTATGATACGGCTCTCGGGTGCCCAGAATGTTGAGATAAAGTTCACCGGACTTCGCCCCGGAGAAAAACTCTACGAGGAAGTGCTCGCCAACGAGGAGGACACATTGCCGTCATTCCACAAGAAGATACGTGTTGCCAAGGTGCGCCGCTACGACTACGATGCCGTGGAGCGTGACATCGAGGAACTGTGCAAGATAGCCCACACGTTCGACGACATGGCTATCGTCCGCAAAATGAAGGAGATAGTGCCTGAGTATATCTCGCTCAACAGCAAGTACTCGGTGCTCGATAAGCCCGGCGCCGCTGCCAAGGAGAAGAAGACGGAAGAAGCTAAGACGTCATCGGAGGAGGTTGCCATGAAGCAGGCCGCTGCTGCCGGAGGTTCGAACTCTAAGCAGAAGGAGGCATAAATGACCGCCCAGTATGTCATCATCGGTATCGTCATCGCCGCTGCCGTCGCCTACGCCGCCATCTATTTCTACCGCGAATGGCGTGAGAATATCCGCTACCGCAACTATGGTTGTGCCGGATGCGCGTTCTATGAGACATGCAAGAGGAAAAAGAAAGAAAAGCATAACCCACCTACGGCCTCCCCAAAGCAAAAGTCTACCCAAGCCCTCCCCAAGTGAGGGATGTCTAAAGTGACTTGTGGGTGAGATTGTTTTTGGCGCAAGGAGGCATAAAGTAATTAAACATCCTCCCCTTGGGGGAGGCTTGGAGAGGAAAAATTATATATGGATTTACTATTTATCGCATTAGGAGTACTTGTAGTCTGGTACGTCGTCAGCTCGTTCTTCAGCAAGGGACACAGCTCAGAGTACAAGGAGTTTGCAAAGGAACAGGCACGCAACCGTGCACGAAAAGAGGCACGGAAGGCTCAGGAAGAATCTGAAAAAGAGAAGACCAAGGAATAAAATATCCACTATCAATTGCAATGGATGCATTTTATGCCGGCGCAACGAAGGCTCTCGAAAATCAAACACCTACCCCGTGGGGAAGGCTTAGTTATGATAAAACATTCTCCTATTGTGAGGAAGACATGGGCAGAACGACTCATATTCGCTCGGTAATCAAACATTCTCCCCTTGGGGAAAGCTTGGAGAGGACTAAATATGACTATAACCAACTTTGAGAAACTGGTGGACCTGCTCTATAGGAGGGGAACACGCAAGCGCATCGCTGTCGTCAACGGCATCGACAACCACACGCAGCGCGCCATCGAAATGGCACTCGACGAAGGCATCGCCGACATCATCTTCGTTGGCGGACGCGACGTAATAAGCCGTAATCAGGTATGGCCGCACTTCACGACACACGTCAGCTATGTCGACGCCGCCGACCCTGACGATGCCGCGCGACGTGCCGTGGAACTTATCCGCGAAGGTAATGCCGACATCCTCATGAAGGGAAAGCTGAACACCGACAACCTGCTGCGTGCCGTCCTTGACCGTGACAAGGGCATGCTGCCGAAAGGTAACGTGCTGACACAGATAACGCTGGCTGATATTCCGGCGTTCCCACGCATGCTTCTCTTCAGCGACGCCGCCGTCATTCCGTTCCCGACGCAGGAGCAACGCATTGCGCAGGTGCGCTACGTGGTGCATGCATGGCACATCATGGGTGTCGAATGCCCGCGCGTCTCACTGATACACTGCTCGGAGAAAGTCGACGCACGCCACTTCCCTTACACCGCAGGATACGCCGACATAAAACACATGGCGGAGCGAGGCGACTTCGGCAAATGCATCGTCGACGGTCCGCTGGACTTGAGTACGTCATGCTCACCGGAAGCGTTGGCAGTCAAAGGGATTTCGTCACCTTTGGAAGGACGTGCCGATGCGCTCATCCTGCCGGACATCGAGACTGGCAACGTGCTGCATAAGTCGCTGGCTCTCTTCGCCAGAGCACGCACTGCAAGTGTACTGCAAGGTGCCCTCGCTCCTGTTGTCCTGCCGTCGCGTGGCGACAGCATTGAGGGGAAGTTCCTGAGTATTGCGCTGGCAGCGTTGTAGAATCGAAGCCACAAGCGACTGGGACCTCTCCAGGCTCCCCCAAGGGTAGGATGTCTGGTTACCTTAAATGAATATCAACAAATGTTCAAACAGCCGCGACTCCCACTGCAGGG
>OMVI01000027.1 GCA_900314455.1 uncultured Prevotella sp.
GAATACCATCACCCACATTACATCATTTGCCCCTTCGTGGCAATCGGGCACCCACGAGGGGCGCCCCTGCGGTGGATGTTGCCCGGCCTAACCAAGCCTTCAAAGCCTAACCAAGCTAGTATGCTGCCGCCCCTGTTCGCAATGCAGTGGTGCCCGTTCGGTATGCTGCGGCGCTGCCGCAGCCCTTCCATTCGCCCTGCAAAGCCACTGCTTTTTCCTCACATACCCACGCTTTCCCTCCTTTTTCCAACGAACCGCCCCACTCCAACCACGAACGCCCGCCATCCCGTCCCTCCTTCCTCCCTTCTCATTACCCTACATCGAAACAACAACACCTCTGCTACTCCTTCACAATATTTAACACATAAACTTTCCTCATTGAACATATTGTGCACAACCCCACCCTATCTTTGCATCGACAAACTAAATAAAACATCATCATAAAACCATAACAACATGAAAGACATAGCAAAGAAAATGACCCTCCGCGAACGTTACGACGCCATATGCGCCGCCAACGACACCGCCACACGTCGCCACATCGTCAACGACTACATATCCACCGAGTTGCGTGAAATCTACGACAACGACTCCCTCGGCTACGTCAAATGGACCGGTTCCACAACTGACCTCGTCGAACTGTGCCACATTGCATGGACGTCAGGCTCTTTCTCGGACATCCGCGAAGGCGGCGTACCCTTCTCGGCAATGCACGCCACCATCTGCAAACACCTCCACTGCGAGCCTGCCAAGAACCCTTACGGTGTCGTAACGCGTGTCGGCAAGCGCAAGGACACTACTTCCATCACCGACCGCTACGCAAATCTCATCCTCAACTTGCACATCATCAACCCCATCGCCCTTGACTTGTGGTTCCTCGAACGTTCCAAGTCCACTTTCCAAAAGCCAAAGAAGTAGCCCTCTTCTCGCCCGTCAAGCATCCGCCGGGACGCTCCTGCATTCGCAGCATGTATGCATTTGCCATCAAGGCATTCGGTAATCAAACATCCCTCCCCCTTGGGGAGGGCTTGGAAAGGAATAACTCCCGGCTTGGAGATGCCTAAACTTCATGTTTTGTAAGGTTTTTACTTAAATCTGTTACAATTCAAATAAAATTGCGAATTATATTCGTTTTCCTTTGGTCGGTATGTGGATTTTTCGTAATTTTGGCGTTGATTATAACATATAGTATGAAAACGTACAACATTAAATTTTTACAAACCATGGGTAAAACTTTACATCTAGTTATGTTGCTTGCCCTCATTCTGCTCGGGGGGAGCAGCACGTTGCAAGCAGCCGAGGAAGACCTTACGGCTTCAGAAACAGGATTTACTTCTAAGGTTAGCAAGATTGAATTTGCAAAGAACTCAGGAAGCACTGCACCTGTGTGGAATTCTAAAAACAGTGAGTACAGGCTCTATGCAAAGGGTACTTTAACCATCACTCCTAATGAAGGAATAACCATTACCCAAATTGATTATACCTTCAAAAAGAACAAGAACAATAATGGTAAAGTTCCCACAGCTAAGCTAAGTTCAACAGAGGGAACTTTTACGGTTACTGACGCCGGAGCTACGTGGACCGGTTCAACGACGAAAGCCGTCGTCCTCCTTGCCGACGGCACAGCCGGTAACTTTGGTTTCACAGCTCTGAAGATTACATATACGGACGGCTCTTCTTCAGGCAAGACTAAGACGACCCTTGCTTTTGCTGACCCAGCCGACAGAACATTCGCTTTGAATGCAACGGAGGGAACTACCTTCACCAATGTTGCAACACTTACTCCTGCTGTTGAGGGCGCAGCAATCACTTATGCATCAGACAATGAAAACATTGCTATTGTAGATGAGAAAAGCGGTGAAGTCGTTGTTGATACTAAGGCAGCCGGTAAGGCAACCATCACAGCCTCTTACGCAGGCGATGACACATACGCAGCTTCGTCAGCAACATACACCATCACCGTTGAAGAGAATCTGAACCTCACCGGCGCAGGCACAGAGGAGAATCCTTACACCGTTGGCGATGCACTGACGATTATCAACAAGGACCGTATTGCTGACCTCGGCACTGGCGTCTATGTAAAGGGTACAGTCACTAATGTAACGAGCAAGAACATCAACAGTAATTATGGCTCACTGAATTATACCATCACCGATGCCGACGCAACGTCAAACTCCATCGACGTCTATGGTGGTCTGTATGTTGACAGCACGAAGTTTACTGAAATATCGCAAGTAGCTGCCGGTGACATTGTTCTCGTTAAGGGCGACCTCTTCAACTATAATAACAAGAAACCGGAAATCAATAAGAACAACTACATTGTCAAGTTCTACGACCGTTCCGCAACTCTTGACGAGGCTGCAACGACAGAGAACGTCAAGGCAGGTCACGGTATAACAACCGTTACACTGAAGCGCACGTTCAACAATGAAGCTTGGAACACGCTCGTACTTCCTTTCGACGTAACAGCCGAGCAGGTTGCAGCCGAGTTTGGTGCAAATGCAAAGGTCGCAGCATACAGCGGCGCAACTCAGAATGCCGACAATTCGTACACTCTGAAGTTCACTGAGGCAAGCAGCATCACAGCCAACACTCCGGTGTTCATTTATGGTGCACAGGCAAAGGCTGAGGGCTACACCTTCACCGGTGTAGAGGTTAAGGACGCGACTCCAACTCAGACATCCGACGCCTTCAACTTCGTTGGAACGTACGTAAAGACTACAGTTCCTGTAGGCAACTTCTTCATCAATGCCAACAACAAGTTCTTCAAGGCAGGTGACGCTCAGACCAACATCAGCGGCACACGTGCAAGCTTCGAACCGGTAGGCGAAGCAACAAGCGCCAAGGCTCTCGGCTTCAGCATCAGCGAAGGTGGTGAGACGACAGCAATCAACTCTGTAGCTATTGAAGATGCTAGTTCGAAGGCTTCCGCTATCTATAACCTCGCAGGCCAGCGTGTCAACAAGGCCTACAAGGGTGTTGTGGTGAAGGACGGAAAGAAGTATATTCAGAAGTAATACAGCACTAAGCCGTAACCCCACCAAGCCTCCCCCACGGGGGAGGATGTTAGGTTACCGAATGCCTGCTTGTACCAACAACCCGCATTCACAGGACATTTTAAACATTCCCCCTTTGGGGAGGGCTTGGTGAGCCTCTTCCTTTTGAGGTAGGGCTTGAATAGACAAATAATAATATGTTTAACTTTTAAGAAACGCCCATATCCACAAGACTAACTCCATCTCCCCTCCGTTCGGAGGGGTCGGGAGAGGTCACTACTCCCCTCCGTACGGAGGGGACGGGGAAGGTCGGGAGGTTTGGGCTTTTAATCAAAATGGAAAAGAATTATATCACACCCCAGGTTAAAGTACGTAAGGTAGAGTTTGAGAGTCCGCTACTGGGCAATTCTTTGAATCAAGACAACCCAACGTCGGGACTGCCAGGCGGCAACGACCCGAAAAGTGGCGGTATAGCCACAGGCGGAAACGGTGGTGACGCCGGCAGCAAATACAACGTTTGGGGGGAAGACGAAGAGTAATGGAAAGCGGATGGATGACGAAAACAAAAAGGATTAATTAGAATTCAACATCCATAAAGCTATATGAACCAATGAAGGGGCGCCCATTGTGGGTGCCCCTTTTGTGTTTTATGCCGAATGGATTTTGGACATAAGGACATAAAGACATTTGGTTCCCGATGCCTACTTCTTCACCAGCACGTAGATAATGACGGGCGCACCGATAAGCGGAGTGACTGCATTAAGAGGGATGATGCTTGCGTCGCCGGGCAGATAGCAGACGAAGTTGCACAGCAGAGCGATGGCGGAGCCGCACAGAATGGTAGCGGGCAGCAGGCGGCGGTGGTTTCCCGTGCCGAGAAGAAGGCGCGCAATGTGCGGCGTGGCAAGTCCTACGAACGCTATAGGACCGCAGAATGCCGTCGTGATGGCTGTCAGCAGGCCCGTCACGAGAAGCAGTATGTCCCGCGTCCGCCGCGTGTTTATGCCCATGCTCCCGGCATATTGCTCACCGAGAAGCATAGCATTGAGTGGTTTTATAAGCAGCACCGACAGCACCAGACCGATGAGGATGACCGTGGCGAACAGAGGCATGACATCCATCGAAACGCCCCCGAAATCGCCCATACCCCACACGGCATAGCTCTTCACGCCCTCCTCAGTCGAGAAGAAGTTGAGCAACTCTATCGCTGCCGACGACACATAGCCGACCATTATGCCTATGATGAGCAACATAACACTGTTGCGGACTATCGTAGAGAAGAAGAATATTATCGCCGTCACAATCATTGCGCCCACGAAAGCCGCCATGACGACAGCGACGAAGCCCGACACCGAATAGAGTTCCGTTGCCACCGAGCCCCCCATAGCCAGCATGACGATGGCAACGCCGAGTGCCGCTCCGCTGCTTATACCGAAGACATCAGGACCGGCGAGAGGGTTGCGGAATGCCGTTTGCAGCATCAGTCCCGTCACGGCGAGGGCTCCGCCACACAGCAAAGCTGTCAGTGCTTGTGGCAGTCGGCTCTCAAGGACGATGTACTGCCACGACGGATGCGCCGCCAAACATTCGGGTGACGACGTGAAGAGTATGCTGACGACATCACCAGCCGGTATCCGCACCGAGCCGTTCAGGAGGTTGAGGATGAAGAAACCCAAAACTATTAAAGCCAAGACCAAAGCAAGCCGAAAGCCAGTACAAGTCAAGACCTCTCCAAGCCTCCCCCAAGGGGAGCTTTTTTCCTCACCAAGCCTCACCCAAGGGGAGGATGGTTGATTACCTAATGCCTTTCTGCGCATAAACATCATTATCTATACAAACCTTTTTTTTTGTTTCTATGAATAACCATCTAACTAAATAAGCGATAAAACATCTTTGCCATCCACCGCAGGGGCGCCCCTCGTGGGTGCCCGATTGCCACGAAGGGGCAAATGATGTAATGTGGGTGATGGTATTCGGTCTGACGACCGAGCGGACAGCCACAAGGGCCGTCCCTGCTGTGGATGGGGTGCAGGGGGCAAACATCCACAAGACATATCAAACATCCTTCCCATTCTGGAAGGCTTGGTTAGGATGTCGACAGGGTAGGCACCTCCCTATTCCTCCGTCTCCGGTTCAATGTTCGGCAAGTGGAACTGATAGCTGTTGTCGAAGACGTCACGTACCTTGTTGATTTCGAGCAGCGATGTGCCCTTGTCACCAGTGAACGAACCAGTCAGGTAAGCTATCTTGTCGTCTTGACCGATGTATCCCTTCTGCCTCAGCATGCGGAGAGACGCTTCAAAGATGTACTGACTCGACACGTGCTTCTTCTGATAGATTGGAATAATACCGTAAGAAAGGTTCAGCCAGCGTTGCAGCTTCTCCTTGTAGCAGATGGCAAGGACCGGGTTCGGACCACGGAAGGCAGCCAGGTTGCGTGCCGTCTGACCTGATGCGGAGTCGGTGATGATACCTTTGACGCCGAGCTGTTCCGTTGCCTCAATAGCCGCCTTGGCGAGGAACTCACGCTGGTCGGGATGATTGGTGAAGAGACTGAACACGGCATGCTGCAAGCTGTAGCTCGAATGGACGTCAGCCTCAGCCTGCTCGGCAACGCGCGACATTGTCTGTACGGCTTCGAGAGGATACTTTCCGCTTGCCGTCTCGCCCGAAAGCATAAGAGCGTCGGTGTGACTGTATATGGCGTTGGCGATGTCCGTTACCTCTGCGCGGGTTGGGCGCGGGTTCTCTATCATCGTGTGAAGCATCTGCGTGGCAACGATAACGGGCTTCTTCTTGGCGATGCACTTGTTGATTATCATGCGCTGGATGCCAGGGATGCGCTCTATAGGCACCTCAATGCCGAGGTCACCGCGCGCTACCATTATACCGTAGGATGCATCTATGATTTCATCGATGTTGTCGACGCCCTCCTGGTTCTCAATCTTCGATATTATCTTGATGTCGCTGTGGTGCTCGTCGAGGATTTTCTGAACGGCGCGGACGTCGTCGGCAGAGCGTACGAACGAATGGGCTATGAAGTCGATGTCCTCGCTGATGGCAAGGAGGATGTTGCGCTTGTCCTTCTCGGTGAGCGCCGGAAGGTCGATGTGCTCGCCCGGAACGTTGACGCTCTTGTGAGAGTCCAGCACTCCGTCGTTCTCGACATGGGCAATGAGCATCGGTCCGACGTTCTCGACAACCTTCATGTCGATGGCGCCGTCGTCGATAAGTATGTCGTCGCCCTCTTTGACATCCTTCGTTATGTCGGGATAGCTGACGTTGATGATGTCCTTCGTCGTATCCATCTCGGGGCGTCCGAAGATTTTCACCATGTCACCGGTCTTGTAGTGTATCGGCTCCTTCACTGCCGTGGTGCGTACCTCCGGGCCCTTGGTGTCGATAAGGATACCGATGTGAGGCGACACGGCGCGCGTGTTCCTTATTATAGTTTTGATACCTTCCGCAGTGGCGTGGGCGGTGTTCATTCTCACTACGTTCATTCCGGCAAAGAACAACTTGCGTATAAAGTCGGTGTCACAGCGCATATCGCTGATGGAACATACTATCTTCGTTTGCTTCATAATGCGTCCTATATATTTATGTTGTGCAAAGATACTGTTTTATTTCCGAAACAGAAAGACTTTTGAACAATTTTTGGAAACTATCGCTCTATATTGTTTTCCTTCATGCAATAAAGCTGTACAAACCAAAAAGCGGATACCGTCCTCTTTGTTCGAGTCCGATATCCGCTTCCTTGGGGTTAACGATATTTCGCTGTTAATCAATCAAACCATAATTCGCCGCCGAGCACCTCGTGTGAGGTCGACTGTGTCGGCTCTTCTCTTTCGTACTCCACGTAAATCTGTGGATAATCTTTCTTTGCCATAGTAAAATCTCCTTTCTTTACTCTTTGGTATCTTTCGTTTTTATTCTTATCTCTTAAATCTCAATGCAAAAGTAGTAATTTATATTTAAATGTACAAACGTTTACACAAAAAAATCTTTAGTTTTTAAAGGATTTTAATCTCATTGTCACTGAATTGACATGCAAACATGTTGTGCAGCATAAATTAAACAAAGGTTTGACAAAATGTTACTATTGACAGAATTTTTATTCGAAAATAATGCATTGGAGCCCTGTTCCTTTTTAAATCATTATGTAAGCGGTTTAGAACATGACTCATTTTCTCCCCCACTCCACCCTTGTCGACGCCAAGTAGTTATTCTTTACAAATGTGGGGTCGTGAAACATGTATATACTATCACTCGGGGAGCGGTGAGATAGTAGTCCCTGAGGAATACTAACGCTCTACCGGCTCATCATGCGGACTTCCTTGCCGAGTCGCTTTGCCGGGTCTTCCATGAAACGCCAGTAGAGGACCGGCATGACGGCGAGGATGAAGAACATCGTGATTATTGTTCCCCAGAAGATGACGGCCGCCATTGGCATCCACAGGCTGCTGCCTCCGAGGAGCATCGGAACGACACCCATCGAGGCGCAGGCGGAAGTGAGGAAGATAGGCCGCATACGTTCCTTTGCCGCCTGGAGGATGGAGTCGCGCGTCGACAGCTGTTCCTTGACGTGGAGCTCGTGGGCGTAGTCGAAGAGGATGATGCCGTTACGGACGAGGACACCCATAAGTGAGACGAAGCCGAGGACGCACGTCAGGCTGACGTCAATGCCCGAAAGGAGAATTCCCATTGCCGCACCGAAGACGCAGAGCGACAGCGAGCACAGCATGATAATGGACTCGCGGACGTCGCGGAAGTGCCATATCAGTACGACGAAGATGATGGCGATGGCTATGATGAGGGCGTTGATGATGTTCGGCATCTGCTCCTGGTCGACCTCATACTGTCCGCCGTAGGTGATGTGGATGTTGTCAGGCAGCTTCATCTCACTCACTTCGTGCATTATCTGTCCCGTCAGCTTCTCGACATTCTTGCTTGGGTCGACTTCAGCGATGACCGATATCGTGCGCAGACCGTTGCGATGAACAATCTGTCCGTATTCCATTTTATTCTCAACGGTGGCAATCTCGCGCAGCGGAACACTCTTCAGACCGGCTGCAACCGGTATCTGCTCGTTCAGCAAGTCGTTGACCGACGCACTGTCGCTTCGCATCGACTTGATTACAGCCTTCGGTCCGTAGTCGCCGTCCCACATCTGGCTGACTGGCAATCCTGCAGTATAGCGAAGCGCAAGCGACATCTGCACCTGTGCATTGTTGAGTCCGAGTCGGCTCGCCGTTGCGTCATTTATATGCACACGTGTAGTGGCAAGCGGCTCGCGGAAGTCGGTTCGCACGAGCTCCAGTCCGTCGACGTTGCGCAGATGGGCAACGACAGTATCGGCAGCCTCGTTGATTGTGGCGAGGTCCTCACCCGTTATGCGCACCTCGATAGGGTTCTCCTCCTTGCTGTACGACAGGTGTTTAATCTTGACTATGCCCTCGGAGAAGTAGTTGGTGTACTTCTTCTTCGCCTCGGCAACGACATCCTCCGTGGCGTCCATGCTCTTAGTGTTGACGATGAACTGAGCGAAGTTGTCGCCAGGAATCTGCGGAGCGTAGGTCGTCTGGAAACGCGGCGACGACATTCCGTGGAAATTGGCAACCGAAACGACGCGCGGGTCGCGGCGCAGCATGTGCTCGAGCGAGTCGGACAGCTCTGTGGTCCGTGCCACGGTGGTTCCCGTTGGCATGAAAATCTCGACGGCAAACTGGTCGCGCTGGGCTATTGGCATGAGCTTCTGCGGTAGTTTCAGGAATACGAACGAACCGCCGATGATGGTGACTGCCGCTGCTCCGATGACGATACGGTAGTGGGCAAAGCACCACTCGATGGCGCGGTTGTAGAAGCGTTGCATTATGTCGAGTAGGTTGAACGCCTTGTGTCCGTCCTTTGTCACACCGGTTTCGATTGGCTTACGTATGCAGAAGTACATGAGAATCGGCAGCAGCGTCTGTGCGATTATCATACTGACGAAGAGCACGATGGTAATTGCCCACGGGAACATGCGCAGGAAGTCGTGCATGACACCTGTCATCGTGATGAGGAACGGGAAGAAAGTGATACTGATACAGAGCGTTGCCGAGAAGATACTCTTCAGGAAGTGGCGTGTCGCTTCGACGGCGCTCGCCCACCGCGTCATGCCCGCGGCGAGGTTGTTGACGTATCCGTCGATGATGACAATGGAGTCGTCGACAATCATTCCGAGCGTCATGATGAGGGCTGCAAGCGTCACCGTGTTGAGCTCGAGGTCGAAGATGTAGAACAGTCCGAGAGATATGAATATCGTGACCGGCATCGTAGCTGCGGCAACGGCTGCAACCTGACGCGGCATGATGAGGACGACGACGAGAAGAACGGTGGCGATTGCGATGAGCAACTCACGCAGGAAGTCGACTATGGAGTCGTCGACGACTTGCTTCTGGTCGGTTATCTTGCTCACCTTCACGTCCTTAGGCAGAACCTCTTCGACGTGCGCCAGCTTCTTGTTGACTTCGGAACCCATGCTCGAAATGTCCTTTCCTTTCTTGTTGGTTACGGAGAGCAGCAACGCCTTCGTGCCGTTCACGGTAACGTATTTGTCGAGGTCGGGGTATTCGTACTTCACCTTCGCCACGTCCTTCAGTCGGACAATGTTGCCGCGGAGGTCAGAGTAGACGATAGCGTTCTCAACGTCGTAAATCTTGTTCAGGCTTTCGTCGACATAAATAGGACTCTTGTAGTCCTTGTTGCCGATGCGTCCGCCGGTCGACGTGAAGCCCTTTCCCGCCAGCGTCTGTGCCACGCTGACGTAGTTGACACCGTAGTGGGTGAGCTTGTCGGCATCGAGGTAGATGGCGATTTGCGGCATCTGCATTCCGACGACACTCATCTTTCCGACGCTTGGTATCATTCGAAGCGAGTCCTCGATGGTCTTCATGTAGTCGTTGAGCTCGCGGTATGTCTTGTCCTTGCTTTCCAGTGAAATCAACTCAGAGCTGACATCGCCGAAGTCGTCCTCAACCTGTACGGCAAGAACGCCGACAGGAAGGTTCGATGTCTTGAACGTCTGGACGCCGTGCTTGAACTTCGACCAGAACTCGTCGTTGTCCTCCAAGTCCTCGTTGAGCTCAACGACGATGATGCTCATGCCGTCGCGCGAGTAGGAGACGGTTTTCTCCTTCAGCACCTCCTTGTAGGTGAAGATATAGTTTTCGAGCGGTTTGGTGACCTGCTGCTCCACTTCCTCCGACGTGGCACCTGGGTAGACGGCGGCGACGATGCCTTCGCGGACGGTGTAGTCGGGGAACTCGTTCTTGTTGATGTTTATGAGTCCGTAGACGCCGAGCGCCACAAGGCATGTTACCAGCAGAATGACTATCTGCCGGTAGTAGAGGCATATTTCCTGGAATGAACGTTTTTTCTTCTTCATAAACCTCTATCTTATTATTTCGCACTTGGTGCCTTCGCTGACTTTCTGTTGTCCGGAGACGATGAGCTGGTCGCCCGGCTCAAGTCCACCGCTGACACGTACGCCCTGCGAAGTATCGGCGACGAAGTTGATGAAGCGCTTCGTGGCTCTGCCGTTCTTGACAACCCAAACGAACATACGGTTGTCGGGGTTCATCTGCACCACGTTGGCAGGAACGAAGACGCTCTGCTGTCCGCGTGTGAAACTCGTGTAGACGTCGCATATCATGCCCGGAAGCAAACCGTGGCCGGGGTTGTCGACGAGTAGTTTCACATCGTACGTGCGGCTCAGCGGGTCTGCTTCGACTCCGCGCTCCACAACCTTGCCGTAGAGGTCGGCACCACCGGCAGCGGCGCAGCGTATCATCATCGTCTCACCGTTGTGCACCTTGTCGATTTCCTCCTCAGGGATACTAATCTTCACTTTCACACGGTCGATGTGTACGAGCTTTACGACCATCTGCCCGGGTATGACGTTCTGTCCCACTTCGACAGTCTTCTGCGAGACGTATCCACCAAACGGCGCCCTCAGACGGGTGTCGGCAGTTCCCTTGTCGGAAATCTTCTCCAATGCGGCAGCCGAGCTGACAGCCTCACGGGCAGCGTCGAGAGCTGTCTGTGCCTCCACCCATTTCGAGTCGGAGATGACGCCGCCTTCGTGAAGACGCTTGGCGCGATTGTATGAGTCCTGTGCCTTGTGGAGGGCAGCGCGCGCCTGTTCGGTGACGGCATGTGCCGAAGCCTTCGACGAATTCTCTGTTGCTCCGTCGACAGTGGCGATGAGTTGTCCGGCAGAAACTGTCTGTCCCTCATCGACATTTATAGTCTGCAACGTACCGGCAACAGGGAAGCTCAGGCTCACGCCGCTCTCCTCTTCCACCGTTCCGGAATAGTCATGCTCACCGTTGACTTGCTCTGCGCCGACGGTCATTACTTTAACCCTCACCGTCTGCGACTTCTGCTCCGGGTCTTTACTGCCACATGAGCATATCGCACCTGCCACAAGCGCACCGATGAGTAGGCTTTGTATAAACTTCATATTAGTATCTGTCTGATTTTTCTGCAAAGTTAATCATTTCCAACCACAATTAAAGGTAAAAAGGTAAAAAAAAAGAGGAGGCTTCCTGCCATTGTCTGTCCCCCTCTGTCAAAGTCTGTCAGAGTCTGTCAGAGTCCATCAGAGTCTATCCCGTCTATCAAAGTCTGTAGCATCCTCTTCTTTTTCCCTCTTTTTTCTTCCTTTGCTTGGAAAAAATTGTGTAAATTTGCATCGATAAAACCCAATACAACTATGAGAAAAACAATACTGACACTGCTCCTGGCAATACTAACACTCACCACCGCAACGGCACAGAACGATGTCGTTAGCGCAAAGACAGCAATTGAAATCTTCAAGGGCGGCGACTTCGTAAAGGCTAAGGCGACGCTGACAAAACAGGGATATAAATACGCGGGAATGGCGAACCTCAACGGCAGCGAGTTCTGCTTCTCGAAGAACGTGCAGCTCTCGAAGGAGTTCATTCCGCAGAGCTACAGCGCCGGCAACTCCAGCGTCATCATGATGTCGACGGCTTTCGATGCCAAGAAGGTGGTAGCGGCCAAGAGCGACAACTCCAAGGTTCTCTCGCTGTATGTCTACAATCAGAAGGCTTTTGCTGGTTTGCAGTCGCAGGTTCGCCAGCTTGGCTACAACATCCAGCGTGAGAAGGACGGCTCCCTGCTATGCACGCGCGATGGCGAACCAACCATCTCGTTCCTCCGCTTCGAAATGCCGTACCCCTTCTGCATGATGATTACGGAGTAGAAAGCCTGGTGGATATTACGCTATTTCACTACCACTGCCTTACCATTATTTATATATACGCCCTTCGCCGTCGGCTTATTGACACGCTGACCGGAAAGAGTGTACCATTCGTTGGCAGCTGTTCTCTTCGTTGTCGTCACGCTCTGTATTCCCGTAGGATTACTTCCGAGGAAACGCTGAAGCTCAAACATTGCTGCAAGCGGCTTGCCCGTGTTCTGCGTATAGAGCGAAGCGTTCCACCACGACGAACGTGCCGGGTTCTTGTCCGACCAGAACTCGTTGTCCTCGGGTGCCCACCAGAACAGTCCCGTCACCTTGCTGTGCTTGTTGAGCTCGTCGATGAGGTCATCGGTGAACTTCTTCTGACCTTCCTCCGACAGCGGCAAGCCCACTTCCGTAGCCGTGTGTGACGCCCCGGGCAACTGCCACTGCGACTCGTAGCCCGTCTCGACAATCATGATATCCTTGTCGGCGTGCTGCTGCTCGAGCGTCGTCAGAACGCTGGAGAGAACCGACAGCTTGCCGTGGAAGTCGGGGTAATAGCTCAGTCCGATGATGTCGTAGTCGACCTGCGAGCCAATGGTATTGTAGAACGACGTCACGTTGTCGGCGCGGCTCATCTCCGTGTGCAGCACAATCTTAGCCTGAGGGCAGACTTCCTTGCATGCGCGGATACCGGCTTTGAGGTATTTCACGAAGTTGGCAAACGTACCCGTCCCGTAGTTGGCGCCCGAGGGATAGCAGCGTCCCGTCGGCCACAGCATTCCGTAGGTTATCTCGTTGCCCGGCTGGATAAAGTCCGGCGTAGCACCGACGCTCTTGAGGTATTCGAGCGAGCGCTTCGTGTAGGTGTACACACTGTCGGCAAGCACGTCGGGGTCGGTCGATGCCCACTGCAACGGTGTCGAATGGTGGCTCGGGTCGGTCCATGTGTCGCTGTAGTGGAAGTCGAGCATAAAGGCATAGTTGTCGTCCTTGATGCGCTTGCCGAGCTTTGCCACGTAGTCCAAATCCTGCCTTACGCCCTCGCCCTGTGCATCGGAGCCGGCGTTGGCGGGGTTGACGAACAACCGCACACGCATGGCATTCCACCGCGCACTGTCGCCCCAGTATTCAAGCGGCTGCACCTGCGCGTCGTTGCCACCGCGTCCGAGGTAGTGGGTTCCGTGTTCCTCGTAGGTCGGCAGCAGCGAGATGTCGCCGCCGACATACTTCTGGGCGTGTGCGCCAAGGGCAACAGCAAGCATTCCGGCAGCCATCGCAACCTTCATGCCGAAGCCTCCGCGCCTCATGGCTCTGCCAATAATCGATTTGTTCATGTGTTTCATAATTCAGAGTTTTATTTGTTTTCCGTTTTTACAAGTTACTGTACGCATGACTTCAACAACGTCCGCCATGCACATTTCGCCTTGCAAAAATAACTCATTTCTTCCGACTCGCCAAATCTTTGGTTATTATTTTAAATGTCTTGTGGCTGTTAGTGCCGTCATGCCATCCACTGCAGGGACGGCCCTTGTGGCTGTCCGCTCGGTCGTCAGACCGAATACCATCACCCACATTACATCATTTGCCCCTTCGTGGCAATCG
>OMVI01000076.1 GCA_900314455.1 uncultured Prevotella sp.
GCCTTTGAAAGGCGACCGGGCGCCCACGAGGGACGCCCCTGCGGTGGGTGTTTTTTAGGCAGTTCGAATGACAGAAGAAAATCAACATATATGCCTTTCTGCACGAACACACGAATAATACGATATATATACCTTCACGATGCATCACAGATGCGAGACGAAAGGCACGATTGCCTTGCACGAAAGACACAATTGCCTTGCACGAACTCACTAAGGACACGATAAGTCTTTTTGCACGAATAAACGAATAAACGATTTGATTATTGAACGATAAATGAGAGAGTCCACTTTAAAAAGTAGGAAATTTAGAGTATAGTTGGCATTTCCATTGAATTTCCAGACCTGAGCACTCCATCGTTGTAAATTCTCGAAGTCTCCGAATAAATGTGTAATAATTCTGTCGGCAAAATTAGACAGACATTATTACACACATTTTTCATTGATGTTACAATGGTGTTGCAATTTTTTGTGCATCATCTCATTGATGATTCCATCGGCCAGACCGAGGTTCGGGACTAGTATTTTCTTTGCGTGGGCACCGGCGGCGATGTGCAGGAATATCTCTGCTGCAGGCACGATGACATCGGCACGGTCGGGTTTGAGGCCGTACTTTGCCATGCGCTCCTCAACGCTCAGACGGCTCAGCGTGTCGTACTCCTCCTGGAGAGTGTCCACGGGGAGATAGTCGAGGGTGCTCTTCTTGGATGCCAGACGGTAGAGCTTGTTGATGTTTCCACCGGAACCGATAATCTTTATGTCCTCACGGCCGACGGTTATCTGGTTTATCTCGCTTTTCATCTTTATGATGTCCTCGCGCTTGACCTTGTTCTTGAGCAGGCGGATGGTGCCGATGTTGAACGAGTGGCTGTACAGGCGTTCGCCGTCGCAGATGAAGCTCAGCTCTGTGGAACCGCCGCCAACGTCGACATACAGGTAACTGCCCTCGGAGGAGATAATGGAGAGGTGGTTGTCGTAGATGATTCGCGACTCCTCACTTCCGGTGATGATGTCGAGCTTTATGTGCGCCTTGTCCTTTATCTTGCGGATGATGTCCTTGCCGTTCTTGGCGTCGCGCATGGCGGAGGTGGCACAGGCGCGGTAGTCGCTGACGCTGTACACCTTCATAAGCTGTCTGTAGGCCTTCATGGTGGCCACGAACTCACGCTTGCGCTCCTCGGAAATGCGGCCGTCGGCGAAAACGTCCATTCCAAGCCGCAGAGGTATGCGAAGGAACAGCAGTTTCACGGCTTCGGCATTTCCGTCGTCGTCGACATTGATATGCTTGATAAGCAGTCTGGCGGCGTTGGAACCAACGTCGATAGCTGCGAGATTAAAACTGTCTATGTTCATAAAAATCTGTTTTTTAAGAATCATGTCTTGCGGCAGATGATCTACTCATTGCTGCCGGCGTGGTTGTAGGCATCGTTGAGCTCCTCCTGCGAGCGGAACGGCTTCTCACCCGGTGCAATCTCCGGAAAGGCATTGGTGCCGTGGCCGTCGACGATGCGTCCGTTGACGTTGTCGCGCATTCCGTAGTCGATGGTGCGCATAAGGTCCTTGCGCAGGTCAGGGTCGTAGACAGATGTGTAGACCTCCACGCGGCTGGTGAGATTACGCGGCATCCAGTCGGCAGAGCCGAGGAAGTACTTGTTGTGTCCGCCGTTGCAGAAGATGAGTATTCGCGAATGTTCCAGATAACGGTCGATGATGCCGACGCAGCGGATGTTCTCGCTCACCCCCGGCACTCCCGGTACCAGCGAGCAGTTGCCGCGAATGACGATGTCTATCATTACACCGGCGGAGGAGGCCTCATAGAGCTTGCGCACCATGTCCTTGTCGGTGATATGGTTTATCTTCAACTTCACCCATGCCTCCTTGCCGGCACGTGCATTCTTTATCTCCACGTCGAGCATGCGTAGTATGCGGTTCTTCATGGAATTCGGAGAGACCATCAGCTCGCGGAACTGCGGGTGTACGTACGGGTGCTCGATGAAGTCGAAGACCCTCGCCACCTCCTTTACTATTCCGGCGCGGGCGGTCATCATGATATAGTCGGTGTAGACCTTTGCGTTGCCCTCGTGGAAGTTTCCGGTGCCTATGCACGCTATGTTTCCCTTCCTGGACTCTATGTACAGCAGCTTGGAGTGGACTTTCAGTCCCTCGACGCCGAAGATGACGTTCACGCCCTCGCTCTGCATGCGCTTGCTCCACTTGATGTTGCTCTCCTCGTCGAAACGTGCCAGCAGCTCCACGACAGCCGTTACCTTCTTTCCGTTGCGTGCGGCACTGATAAGGGCCTTCACGACCTTGGAGTCCTTGGCCAGGCGGTAGAGGGTGGTCTTTATCTCCTGCACCTCCGGTTTCATGGCAGCCTCCTGCAGCACGCGGATGTAGGAGTCGAAGGAGTGGTATGGCACGTGTATGAAGCGGTCCTTCTGGCGTATCTCGTCGAGGACGCTCTCAGTGGTGGTGAACTCCGGTTTCATGCTGTGGGGCCATTTGGGGTACTTCAGCTCAGTATGTCCGCAGTCGGGGAACGACATCAGGTCCTTGTGGTTCTGATAGCGTCCGCCGGCAAGGTTGGTGTCGAGTTCGTCGATGTCCAGCCGCTCGAGAATCTTCTTCTGTATCTCGCGGGGCATCTCCTTGTCGTAGAGCACGCGGACGGCATCGCCGCGGCGGCGGCTGTCTATGCCCAGACGTATCTTCTGCAGTGTGCCGTAGTCCTGGTCGTTGTCAATCTCCATCTCGGCGTCCTTGGTGAACTTGAAGGAGTAGGCGCGGTAGGTGGCGGGCTTCATGCCGATGAATATCAGCGGAAGACAATAGCGGATGATGTCGTCGAGATACATTATATTATCGAAGCCGTCGGAAGAAGATATCTTCACCCATCGTCCCACATGGCGGTCCGGGATTTTCACGATTGCGTACTTCGTCTTCTGCTTCTCGCTGTCGGTACGCTCCACGACGAGGTATATGCGGTTGTCCTCCAGCTTTGCAATGTCGTCAATCTCGTTGAGCCACACAGGGTTCACCGAGCCGTTTATCTTGTCGTAGTAGTAATGGCGCAGAAATTCCTTCTGCTCATCGTTGAGCTGCTTCTCGTTGAGCACCCGTATGCCGTGCTTCTCCAGCTCGCCCATGACCCTCTCAACAGTTTCGTTGTACTCCACACTGTATGCGAGGTTGAGCTTGTTGATGGTTTTCAGACTGGTCTTCAGAGAGTGGTGAGTGGCCTTGTCGAGCGACGGCTCCTCAAGAAGTCTGTTGATGGACGCCACACGGACGCGGAAGAATTCATCGAGGTTGTTGGAATAAATACCAAGAAACGACAGCCTCTCCAAAAGAGGCACTGATTCATTCTGCGCTTCCTGAAGGATGCGATGGTTGAAATACATCCAGCTGACGTCGCGCTCAACGTAATATTTTTTCATTTGTATTTTCATTGCTTCTCAATAATTAGGTATTCGTCATCAGCAGGGTCATAATGCAGTGCTTTCTGGAAGAACTTCAGACTGCCCTTCGGCACGACGATACGGTGCAGGTCCTCGCTGTCGTCGAAAGTGTGGCGGCTCAGGTGCTTCGGAACACCGCCGAAGGTAACGGTCTTAAGACTTCCACATTCAGCAAAGCAATAGCCCCTGACAGTGGACACCGACGCCGGTATGTAAAGATTGTCGAGGTTGTCGCAGTCGTAGAACGCATCCTGCCCGATGGTCTTCACCGTCGAGGGGATGACAATGTTCTTGAGTGCCTTCTTATGCCTGAAAGCCATTTCTCCTATGACCTCTGTGCCTTCCGGAATGGAGATACTATCCTTCTGCGAAAGGCAGTAGATTAAGTATTTATGGTCCAC
>OMVI01000046.1 GCA_900314455.1 uncultured Prevotella sp.
ATAATCTTGCTTCTTGTTGTTCTAGATAACTTAGCCATACCGAATACTTTACTTACACAAAAGTACACATAAAATCTATTAACTAATAAGAGTTCAAGAAAAAAATTGTATCTTTGCATCTAAAAGGAAGAATAATGGCATTCAAAAACAAAAATAAAGAATACGAGCCTCTCCAAGAGACACCGGAGTTCGTTTCTGATGTCTTGCTAAAGGGACAATACCCCTTGATCTTTAATCGCAATGACGATGAGTATGAACCACATATTCATCGAGTACTTTCTTTGTTTTCTGGTTGCGGTGGAATGGATTTAGGCTTTGAGGGACATTTTATTGCAAATAAAAAGTCCTTTGCGGACGATGACCCCAGAGTTGAAAAACGCATTAATGACGATTGGGTAATGTTAAGGAAGACAAAGTTCAAAGATGTATTTGCCAATGACATATTACCAGAAGCCGAGTTTGCATGGACAACCTATATGAGCCGTTTTGGCTATGATCCTTCTATATATCATTGCCAAAGTATAGTAGAATTAGTGAAAATGCAGAATTCAGGAGCGGACATATTCCCAAAGAACATTGATGTCGTACTAGGAGGATTCCCATGTCAGGATTTCAGTGTGGCAGGTAAACGCATGGGGTTCAACTCACAGAAAGACGATTATGGGAAAAAACGAGACGACGACAAGCCTACGGAAGAAAGTAGAGGAAAACTCTATTTTTGGATGAAGCAGGTAATTGATATTGTACGTCCCAAGATATTTATAGCCGAGAATGTTAAAGGATTAGTAAATCTTGGCAATGTAAAGGATATCATTCAAAAAGACTTTGCTAGCGCTGATGGTAACGGGTATATAGTTCTCAACCCTCAAGTTCTACATGCAGGAAATTATGGAGTTCCGGAATCAAGAGAGCGTGTTATCTTTATAGGAATTAGACGTGACGCTTTGGTTCCTGAAGCACTAAACGCTTTGGAAAAAGAGATTATTCCCGAAGAATACAACCCTTATCCCAAGCCTACACATGCTTGCACCGTAAAGGGAGAAGGGCTTCTTCCTATGGTTACTACTTATGACGTGTTGAAGGACTTGAAAGAACCTGAGGACTCGCTAGACCCAGCACAAAGTGTATATTCAAAAGCAAAATATCAAAGTAATGGTAGTCAAGGACAAACAGAAATAAGGCTTGACGGATTAGGTCCGACCATACGTTCTGAGCACCATGGTAACATTGAGTTCAGAAGACTCTCTGCTGAACATGGGGGAAAACATATAGATGAGCTAAAAATGGGACTGCCAGAACGTAGGTTAACACCAAGAGAATGTGCAATGATTCAAACTTTCCCTCCTGATTACGAGTTCGTAATAAAGAAAAAAACAGGCAGAGGATTCAATGTGAGTTCATCAGGCGCATACAAAATCATTGGTAATGCTGTTCCTCCTGTTCTTGCATTCAATATTGCTACTCGTATCCAAAATTTGTGGTTTAATTATTTCGGTGAAGAATGAACAAGGAACCTAGATTTGTTGCCTTCAATTTGCAGGGCATGAATAATACGGACAAATTGGTTGCAAACCTTTTGTCCGAGTCGATTAATTATATGAATGAGACTGCACATAAGCATCCTAGATCTTATATGAATTTAAGTGGAAGTGATGTAGAGGTACTGTCATGTAAATCCATGAAAGAAGTGGCACCAAGTCTGAGCTTCCCACAAGAACGCATAGACTTAATTTCCGGCCACGTTTTTCCTGATATCATTCTGCATGACTATAATTATGGAGTTGAGATTAAGTCTACTCAAAAAGATTCTTGGACATCAACAGGAAGTAGTATTGTTGAGAGCTCAAGGAACGAAGAGGCTGAAAGAATATATATGCTTTTTGGCAAGCTTGGCGGAATGCCAGAATTTAGATGTAAGCCATATCAGCAGTGCCTTAGTAATATTGCCGTAACGCATGCGCCAAGATACCTTATTGATATGAGCCTAAATTCATCTGATAATATATTCTCAAAGATGAATACAGATTATGATGATTTTAGGTTGCTACCAGAGACTGAGAAAATCTCGAAGGTACGTCAATACTACAAAGAAAAGGCAAAGAAAGAGAACAAGTATGAAATGCCTTGGTGGATGGGCGAGACAACAAGTGTGAATCTTTCTTTTTACAATGACTTGACAATTGACGACAAAAGTGAAATCATAGCAAGAGCATGCATCTTGTTTAAAAGCCTATATAGCAAGGACAGCAAGATTCGCTACAAGCAGATTTCTTTATGGTTATGTAATAACTATTCCCTCCTTTGTCCAAACATGCGCGATGATTTTTCGGCAGGTGGACAATGTTTTGTCATAAATGGTGAACAATTAAGGAGGCCCTATCCTCATATTGTTGCTGAACTTTTGAAAAATCATGATCGCATCAAGGCTTTACTTTATCATCCTGACGAGGATATTCTTAGGAGCATTGATGAATATTGGGATTTCCCATATAAAAAAGATGATTTATACGGTTCTTGGCTTGATATGATAGAGGATTGCTTCAATCGTAATCCGCGGTTGTCATATGTACCCATCAGAGAATTGCTTGAGGAAAACGCCAATCCTTTTTAAATAATACAAGAATGAATTTCCTTCTATACGAAACAATACCCAGTCCTCACCATAAGCCTGGTCTTCCGTGGTGCCCGGCAAGGACAACGCATACTCGCGTACATCTTCGATGTTCATCAGCATAAATGTTTAAGGTTGTTCATCTTTGTTTCATCCAAGTATATCTTACCCTATAGAGTAATAAAGCCATAGTCTTCCAAGAAGAAGTTAAACAGAACTGTCCTTTATTCTTTCTTCGTACTCTTATATTTTTAGGGCCATTTCTATCACTTCTTCTTTTGTTGGTCTTCTCCCATTGTCTTCTTCTAATAACCAAACGACCATTGCTTGAAGAGGTCACACTGTTCTGGTTTTAGCGGACACCAATAATTTATTTTATCTGTCATTTCTATTCTCGGCGGCAGTCTTCTCTGCCAGTTGCCATCATTTCGCTCCCGACATGATACCAGCGTCGGTGTCGGAGTTCTTGATGCGCTGCTCGGCAGACGAGCGGTGCTTGCCGAAGTCGAGGTTGAAGTGGAAATCCACGCCGAACACGCGGCAGAGGTTCTTCGACCAGACCATCTGTTTATAGGGCGCAAGACTGGAAAGGTTCTCGGTGGACATCTCGTAGCGTGAGCTGAAAATGTTACTCAGTTGCAGTTCCACGCCCCAGCGCTCTTTGTTGTAGCCCACGACCACGCTGTGTGAGGCCTCGTCGCGGGTGAGCGTCTCGCCCCAGAGATTGTGGAAGCTTGTCTCCACGTTGGCGCCTATGTACCAGTTCTTGTACATCGCCATCATGTTGCCTCGTACGCCCCAATTGGTGTGGGTGTGGGTGTAGCTGTTACCCATACTGATGTAGCGGTTCACGAATGGCGTGACCTGGATGGATACGTATTCTTTATAGGGTCGCACCCTCAGGCTGATTTGCGAATTCAGGCGGTGGAAGCCTTTCTGATTGTCGTAGGTGCGGATGTACATGCCATTCTCGTAGGTAGTCTCCTCCATGAATGGCTTATCATCGTAGCTGTAGCGGGTGAACCACTCGGCACTGATGTACTTCGTGTCCACGCTGAGCGACAGCTCGTTGGAATAGAACGTCACTGTATGGAGGTTAGGGTTGCCCCGACGTATTTGGTAGATGTCTATCTGCTGCTCCACATCACTTAGGTCAGATAGCGAGGGCGCGTAGCCGCCTATATAGCCCTTATAGCGCAGGTTGACGTGGTCGCCGAAGCGGTAGCCGATCTGCACTGTCGGGCGCATGATGTATTTCTCCTGCTTGGCGTAGGCCTGCCGCAGGTAGGTACGCATCACGCCGAGTCCTACGGTGTAGTTGAACCGCCCGAGCTTGGAGAACCACTCGCCGAAAGCGTAGCTCTCGCTGGTGTTCATCTTCACGTCCGAGGTGTAGGTGCCGGTGTACTGGTTTCGCGTGTAGGTCTGCTGGTGGCGCAGTCCGAACGACAGGCGCGAGTCTTTGATGTTTTGCTCATAGATGGCCTCGGCGATGGCGGAGTATTTATCGCCGTCCACGTCCGAGGTTATCTTCTGCGTGTCCGTACCGACGGCTTCCGCCAGGAGATGATAGGCATCCTCAAGGATATGGTGAGGAGCTACGAGACGGGGGAGAACACCATGGAGGAATAGTAATCACTTTGGCAAATTATTGAGAACATCCTCAGGAAGCATAA
>OMVI01000078.1 GCA_900314455.1 uncultured Prevotella sp.
TTCCGTTTCCGCCAGTTACTTGGAGATTTCAAGGAAGGTGGCGATACGTTACCGGCAGAACAGCGAGAGGCTTACATTGAGAGATGCATCGAGACAGTTAAGGAACTTCACAAACAATATGGCGACAAGAATATTCTTGTAACCGCAGACAGTTCGACATTCCTTTCTGAATTGAAAGAAAAATCCCTTCCCTATGTCTATATCATGCCTGGGAAGGTCGTCCATATCGGTTTTACGTATGACGCAAACCATAGCACTTACTTAAAGTCTTTCCTTGATATGTATATGATAAGCTTTGCCGACACAGTTTTTCTTGTCCGCGATAAACTGATGTATCATAGCGGATTCCCATATCGCGCAGCCTTGCTAAATGGGACAAAGTATAAAGAGATTAAGTTGACAGACTAATGAAACAAAGAATATTATACCTAGATGTTACTAAGGCTATAGCAATCACTCTTGTTTGCATCGGGCATAGCGATTGTTTAGTAGATTTAGGCCGATCTTCTGTTCTCAGAGAATGGATATACTCCTTCCACATGCCACTTTTCATGCTGCTATGTGGCTATTTCTCACTTCATGCGTTTAGCAAAGATTTCAAGACTTTCATAATATCTAAATCAAAAGCTCTTCTTGTACCTGCAATCGCATTCTCGGTCATAGAATTAATTACATGCTTTTTTCTTGGTTATAAAGACATTAAAGCACAAGCCTACGCTGATGCAGTTGGCGGTATGTGGTTCTTGCGAACTTTGTTCATGTGTTATGTTATAGTATATGCAGTTAAGAAGTTGCCTTTACCTGACATTTGGCTTTGCCTTTTATCCATAACAATAGTTCTATTCGTTCCACACAGCTATTCTCTATATCTCAACTACATGCTAATGTTCTTTTGGGCAGGATATTGGCTACGGAAGTATTACAACAAATATGAACAATACAGAGGAATGGTTACAATTATATCTCTCTTGTTCTTTTTATTTTGTGGCAGGCATTTGGTAGCAGAGCCCCTAACTTACGACATAATTTTCAACCGGCCTCAACTAATTCTGTGGCAATTATCAACAGGATTATCTGGAGCATTAAGTTCTATAGGTGTTGTTTATTATATTTGCCATTCTTTTGTCGAGAGGGGCAAATTGATAAATTGGATTGGAAGAGTTGGAACTTTCACATTAGGTATATATGGTGTTCAGACAATAATTATTGCAAGATTATTTCCTGAGTTAATTCAAATTGATGCCACAAACTATCCTTATTGGTTAGGAGATTTTGTTATAACACCTATCATAGGAATTTTGTCAACTATTATCTGCTATTACTTAACTGCGTGGCTTAGCAAATATAAATATACAAATCTTATTTTGTTTGGCGGACAATATTTTAGCAAATGAAAATTACACTTGTTACAATAGTAACTCCCTATAGAGAAAATTACAAAGGCACAACTGCTGTGCAGTATCATCTGCTTGCACACAGGCCAAAGGATGTTGAAGTAGAAATTTACTCCTTCAACAACAATGGGTTGCCAGAAGACAAAATAAAAGAAGTTGAGAGAGAGTTGAATGTTAAGATACATCTCCTTCCTTTGCCTACATGGTACAAGTTGGTTTTTGCTCTGCATTTGCTGTTCATTCGTCTTTTCTTAAAATATCCATTGCACCACTATATTGCTGTTCCTAAGAAATGGGTAGACAAGATTAAGGCAGTAAAGCCTGATGGTATATGGATATACGGTGAAGAGTTATCAAAAGTGACACGGCAGTTTGAAGGCTACAAGCGTATTCATACCCTACCCGACTCAGAGGCACTATATTACCATCGCATGTTGGGAACAAGGTTTGTCATGAACGACTGGAAGAAATACTGGCGATGCGCGTTTATGTATCCGAAGTTCCGGCACATGGAGCGCGACTTCGACAGGGACAAGTCAATACATTATCATCTTGTTGGCAAGGCAGACGCTGAATTTTTACGGGATATGGCACCAGGCATACAGGCGCATTTCATTCGACATCCACATTATGATGTGGCACCATTAAGTGGGCTGCGGCATTTCCATTCACCGATTCGCTTGTTGATTGCAGGGCAATATAATCTCTACATGAAGCAGGATGCCGACGAATTCGTGTCGGAATTGTTGGGCGTTGATAATAAAACAAAGGAAGGGTTGCAAAGCAATTACCAGATAACATTCCTCGGACATGGGTGGGAGCAGCATGCTTCTGACTTGCAAAAAGACGGATGGAACGCCCAACATATTACATTTGCTCCAAACTATATAGAAGAAGTAACGAAACACGACATACAACTGGCTCCGATAAGCATCGGGACTGGCACAAAGGGCAAAGTACTTGACGCATTGGCAAACGGGTTGTTAGTAATCGGCACACCATACGCAATGGAGAATATTGCAGTAGAAAGCGAAAAGTCATGCATTGTCTACCATTCAACCAAAGAGGCTGTTGCAGCTATGCAGGACATTGCCAACAACGTTGAGAAGTACGAGGCTATTGCCGAGGAAGGCAGAAAGGCTGTACTGAAGTATCATAGCCGCACGCTCGTTTCATCACAACTATTTGATTTATTTAGATAATGGCGATATACATAATCATATTCCTTGCAGCTGTTGTTTGGTACTACATGGATAGTTCCAAGCCGCAAAGGACGAATGCCAAAGAGTTAACACTTGGGTTAATGGTATTCATGACATTCCTTGCATTGTTTGTAGCATTTGCTGATATGCTTGGAGGGTTCGACAGATATATTTATGGGCAATTGTTTGATGATTTGGCTGACCAAATAACTGTTGGCGACTACAATTTATCAAATTCTGATGTCGCAGAACAATATTATCATGAATATGGTTATCAGATTTATAACTTTATAATTGCACTAATAACAGAAAACAGATATACCTTCATTATAATAACGACATTCATTATATATATTCTTCTTTTCAAGTCTATAAAAAAATATTGTAGTAATTATCCCATCGCTGTTATATTATTTCTTGGCTTGTGGTTCTTCTTTACATTTACTTACCTACGACAGGTAATAGGAGCGACTATAGCTTGGTTATCAATACAATATATCATTAAACGTGATTTAAAGAAGTTTTTATTAGTCTGTCTAATAGCAGTTTCTTTTCATAACTCAGCAATTATATTCATACCTCTGTACTGGCTTCCTATACGGAAATTCAACAAGAGAAATGTTATTATAATTATGATTATAGCCTTGGCAATGGGCGCTACAGGTGTCTCTTCAGCACTTTTCAACGCCTATGGTGAAGTTGATGAGGAAAGAGCAAGCATAGCAAACGATGAAGCAGGCTTTCGAGTAGCATACTTAATTGAGGCTATATTGTTCCTTTATATAATATTAAAGAAATATAAAGATATACCAAACAAACCTATCAATATCATCATGTTGAATATGGCATTGATATTTTGCGGTATATTGCTGTTCTTCATAAGGAATGCCAATGCAGGACGACTCAGCTGGTACTACATGATTGGATTGATTTCAACAATAACATATGTGTGTACATACTCTAAAGCGAAGAATTTAACCATTACCATGATGGTTCTAAGTTTCATTCTCTATTACAGAATTCTTGCGACATGGGGTATCATGTTATATCCATATAAATCTATTTTTACAAACGGTACAAGGGAAAACGATCCCATAGAGATGGAATTTGAATATGACCACAATTATAATAATGATAAATTCTACCGTCCAACATTCAGATTTTTAGAAAAGAGATAACACATTCTTATGCCACTTATTACCATCTTAACTCCTACATACAACCGAAAGGATTTACTTTCAAGAGTTTTTGAGAGCCTTTGCAATCAGTCTTGCTTTAACTTTGAATGGCTGATTGTAGATGATGGAAGCACCGACGGAACAGAGCAATTGGTAGAAACTAAATTTAAAAAGCCAAGCTCAATTTTTGATATAAGGTATTTTAAGAAGGAAAATGGAGGGAAACACACTGCTGTAAATGTGGGAGTAAAGAATGCGAAAGGAGATTACATAGTCATTCTTGATTCCGATGACGAGCTCACATCAGATGCCATAGAAATAATAAGCAAATATTCTGTAGACATTAAAAAACAGGAAATATTGGGTGGTATGGCGTTTCTAATGAAACACAAAAACGGCAAACTTATAAATAAATATAATAAAGACATTTTTGCTTCTCACAATAATTATACTATCAAATATATTGACACAAGTACAATAGATATAAGATATAAATATCATGTTACGGGTGACATTTGCGAGGTATTTAAAACTAATATCTTACGCAAATTTCCTTTTCCAGAAATTAAAGGAGAAAAATTCTGCCCAGAAGTGTTAGTATGGAATCGCATAGGGCAGAAATATAAACTTAGATACTTTGAAAAAGTAATATATAAACGAGATTATCTTAACGGAGGGCTAACATCAAAAATGGTTCTAATACGACGGCAGAGTCCCACTATGGCATGCATGTGTTATAAAGAAATGATGCATTTGCAAATACCTGTAATTTACAAGTTAAAAGCGATGTTGAACTTTTTAAGATACAAGATAAATATTATATAAAATGCATATTCTACAAGTTATTAATTCATTGAATATAGGAGGTGCGGAGCAACTCGTTGTCGGTCTGTTGCCTAAATTGTGGGGATTGGGCTGTGAGGTTGACCTGTGTGTATTCAATGGAGTGGAGACAGCGCTGACGAGACAAGTCGAGGAGATACAAAAGACGACTTGTAAAGGAATGAAGTTTATTCGGTTGACCAATGAAGGGCCGGAATATTCCCTCAAATACATTCCTAAGCTGAAGAAGGTTTTACGGAACTACGATATAGCTCATGCGCATAACACTTCGGCACAAATGACGCTTGCTGCTGCCTCTGTCGGCATTAAAGGATTGAAGCTGGTAACGACGGAGCACAGCACGGACAATCGGCGTAGGCACATCCCAGTCTTTAAGGCTTTCGACAAGTGGATGTATGGGAGGTATGAAAGGGTAATTGCAATAGGCCAAACAGCGGAAGTCAATCTTGTTAATTATCTGCCTGCACTTAAGAACAAGACTTCAGTAATAACAAACGGCATTGATGTAGAAAAGTTCTACACGGCAAAGCCTTATAAGCAGGGAGAACTAAGGGATTTACATGACAGCATCGTAGACATTGACAACAAGAAGATAATAGTACAAGTAGCAGCCTTCCGTGCAGAAAAGGACCAGAAAACATTGATAGACTCATTGCAATATCTGCCCGACGACTACAACGTGTGGATTGTTGGTGACGGGGCGTTGCACGATGAGATACACGAGTATGCTGCGAAGGCAGCAGAGAAGTTGAAAGGTGGAAGCAGTCGCATTGTCTTCTTTGGAAACCGAAAGGATGTGCCACGATTGCTTCGCACCGCTGACATCGTTTGCATGAGCACACTGTATGAGGGACTCAGCCTCAGCAACCTTGAAGGCATGGCAGCCCGCAAGCCGTTCGTGGCGTCGGACGTTGAAGGTATTCGTGAAGTTACTGACGGATACGGAATATTATGTCCGGCTAAAGACGCAAAGGCTTTCGCGGATGCATTCATTCACTTATCCACAGACAAGGCTTTTGCCAAAGACGTAGCCGACAGATGCTACGAACGCGCCTGCCAGTACAGTATCGACTCCACCGCCGCCGGTTATGCACAAGTGTACGAAGAGTTAGTTAATTAAGCATCAATTTATTTGTAGGAAAATCCTTTTTTACTAAATTTGCTAACGATTAAAAGCAATAACGATGGAAAATACAGAAGCAAGATGGATTCAACGATTAAATACATACTGCAAAGCACTTGCAAGACTGAAAGAAGTCGTTGACGAATATCATAAACGGGATTTGACAGCCCTTGAAAAGGACGGAATGATACAACGGTTCGAATACACACAAGAATTGGCTTGGAAGGTATTGAAGAACTATTTAGAGTATCAAGGTGAAACGGAAAAGATGACAGGCTCTCGCGATGTCATCAGACAAGCCGTAGCATCCGGCTTAATAACCAATGCAGATCCATGGTTCGAAATGCTGGAAAGTAGAAATACTACTTCTCATGTTTATGATGAAGATACAGAAACAAACGTCATTGACAAAATTCTCACAACGTTTTACCCGATTCTAAACGAATTGCAGACAACAATGGAGAAAAGAAGGAAATAACTACAGAATGGAATACGGATTGAAAGACGAATATCTTGAAGAATTGCATAGCATTATAAAAAGGCTACCCGACATAGAAGAAGTAATTCTTTACGGATCACGTGCGCGTGGAGATTACGGTGTAGGCTCTGACATAGATATTTGCCTAAAAGGGAAGAATATAACTTCTACGGACATAGTCAACCTAAAAAATTACCTTTATGAATCGCGTATTCCTTATTTCTTTGACATTAGTATTTGGCACGACTTGAAGAACGAGGATTTCAAAAATAATATTGCAAAAGACGGAAAAATAATTTATAAAGCACATTGTTAATTCTTAAGAATTAATAATGTTTTCTTATGAAGTCCAAGAGGAAGAAACTGATAAGGATTACCACTGTCGACTTCGCGCAGTCGGACTATATGAAGGGGCAGAACCGGTACATGAACCAATACTTCGATGTTATCGGTGCAGCATCGGACACGGGGAAGCTCGCGCAGGTCGAAAGGGACGAAGGCGTGAGGATGGTCAACGTGCCGATGGACCGCAAGATAAACCCATTGGCAGACCTGAAATCGATGCGGCAGTTCTACAAGCTGTTCCGAGAGGTAAAGCCCGACATCATCAATTCCAACTCGCCGAAGTCGTCCCTGCTGTCGATGATAGCTGGATGGCTCGCCCACGTACCAATCCGCATCTACACCGTTACCGGCCTTCGCTATCAAGGCGCACACGGACTGCTGCGTTGGCTGCTCATCAACTCCGAGCGCGTGGCATGCCACTTCGCCAACCATGTCGTACCGGAGAGCCAGGGCGTGCTGCATTGCCTTAAACAAGAGCATATAACCCACAAGCCGCTGAAAGTCATTTGGAACGGCAATATCAACGGAGTCAACACCGAGCACTGGAGCCTTGCCGATGCAGCAAAAGATTACGGGACGACTGCCGACAAGCTAAAGTCTGACGTCAGACGCAAACTGAACATCGAGCAAGACGACATTGTGTTCGTCTTCGTCGGTCGCATCGTCCACGACAAGGGCATGAACGAACTTGCCGAGGCAATGCGCAGACTGACAACTGTTGACGGACTGAAGAAAGTAAAACTGCTTCTCGTCGGCGATTTCGAAACAAAGTACGGGCCTTTGAAACCCGAGAACGACGACTTCCTGCACAATGACAAGTCTGTTGTCTATGCCGGTTATGTCGACGATGTGCGCCCATACCTTGCCGCCGCTGATGCCCTCGCCTTCCCATCCTACCGCGAAGGATTTCCGAACGTCGTGTTGCAAGCCGGTGCCATGGGGCTGCCGTCAATAGTAACCGACATCAACGGTGCCAATGAAGTGATACGCGACGGTATCAACGGTAAGATAATCGCTGCCCCACTGGACAGGAAAGGCAACCTTGTGACAAGCAACGGCAAACCGCTGATGGGCAACGCCCTCTACGAAACCATGAAGTGGTTCGTTGCTCATCCAAGCGAAGTGGCAAGAATGGCAGGCAACGCACGCCGCATCATCACCGAACGCTATGAGCAGCGCGATGTCTGGAAAGCATGGAAAGAGTACTACCAAGGACTCCTGGAAGGCTAATAATGGCTATTACACAAATATCAAATTGATTTTAAAGAACATCTGCAAATAGACAAACAGCTTTGCCAACCACCGCAGGGGCACCCCTTGTGGGTGCCCGATCGGTCTGAAAGACCGACATTTATAAATGTGCATTCGCCTTTGCAAGGCGATCGGGCGCCCACAAGGGACGCCCCTGCAGTGGATGTTTTTGTGGGTAATTGGATGAAAGCAGATATCAAATTGATTATCACACGGATATTAATGATTTTGAAGATTGGGTTACACTAGCCGTAATACACTACGTTGCCAAGCATGAATCGGCGGAGCCGACAACATTAAAATCTTTAAAATCAGTGTGAGATAGTCAATAGGATGTATAAGATTTATTATCAAGAAAACAAATAATGAGCAACAAAATATTACTTACGGGAGCGTCAGGATTTGTAGGACGGAATATTCTCCCGATATTGGAGAAGTCGTATGACGTTGACACAATTGGACGGAAAGACGGCAACACATACGTTTGCGACCTGTCGACGGCAAGTCCCGAGCTGACAGACGACTATGATATAGTCTATCATGTAGCCGGAAAGGCACACACCGTACCCCGAACGGAGGCTGAAGCGAAAGTATTCTTCGATGTCAACTACCAAGGCACTGTCAACCTGTGCAAAGCTTTGGAAAAGAGGAAAGCTCCGAAATCTTTCATCTTCCTATCAACCGTCGCCGTTTATGGCTGCGACTACGGTGAGAACATCACCGAAGAGCATCCCCTTGATGGCACGACGCCATACGCACTGTCAAAGAAACGGGCTGAGGAATATCTGTCGAAATGGTGCAAGGAGCGCAACATCAAACTGACGATACTCCGCCCATCGCTAATCGCCGGTCCCAATCCACCCGGCAACCTTGGCGCGATGATACACGGAATTAAGACGGGACTGTATGCGTCGATAGCCGGAGGACGCGCCCACAAGAGCGTACTGATGGTCGACGACCTTGCCAACATCGTCCCGCTGTGCGCTGCGAAGGGAGGTATATATAATATGTGTGACGACGCTCAACCGACGTTTGGAGACTTAGGCATACTCATTGCGCACCAGCTCGGCAAAGGCAAACCACTCAACATACCATCGTGGATGGCGACGTGCATGGCTAAGGTCGGTGACTTGCTTGGCAGCAAAGCCCCAATAAACAGCCTTAAGCTGAAGAAGATAACAGAAAGCCTGACTTTCTCGAACGAGAAAGCAAAGCGTGAATTAGGCTGGAAGCCGTTGCCTGTAATGGAAAACTTCAAGATAAAATGAGAGCAGCAATAATCATTGCGATACTAATCGCGTTGTTCTTCGCCATCGAAATCGGTTATTTCGCTGTGGCAAAGCACTTCGGAATAGTCGACAAACCATCGAAGAGAGGGTCGTCGACATCAGTAGTACTGCGAGGCGGTGGGATAATATTCCCCATTGCCGCGTTTTTGGGTTTTATATTGAGTCGCTTTGAGGAGCCCTACTTCATTGCGGGACTCGCCATTGTGTCGACTCTGAGCTTCATCGACGATGTCCACTCGCTGAGCCCCAAGCTGCGGTTGCCGCTACAGTTTGTCGGCATGATGCTTCTCCTTGTCCAGATATGTGTTGATGGTGAACCGCTGCCGGTATGGGGATATGTCCTCTTGTTTGTAGTAGGACTCATCGTTTGCACAGGAGCCATGAACATATTCAACTTCATGGACGGCATCAACGGTATCACGGGAGGCTATTCGCTTGTAGTCCTCATCTTCCTGGGGCCGGCAATTTTAACAGGAGTCAAAGACTTAGTCACCAGCGCCATCTTGTTGGGCGGTGTCAGCATTACCATCATCGCCGACCTGGTATTCTGCTTCTTCAACTTCCGGAAAAAAGCCCGCTGCTTTGCAGGCGATGTCGGGTCGGTTTCCATTGCTTTCATCATACTCTTCGTCCTCGGCACGATAATGGTCGAGAACCGCGATGTTTCGTGGCTTGCCTTCCTCGTTGTCTATGGCGTCGACGGCTGTCTGACCATCATCCATCGCATCATGCTCCACGAGAACATATCACTACCCCACCGCAAGCACGCTTTCCAGATAATGGCGAACGAGCTCCACATTCCGCACGTCGTTGTATCACTCATCTACATGGGGTTGCAGTCTGTCTGCTGCATCCTCTATTTGATGTACCCGGGATACATAACTCTGTTTGCCGAAATCATAATACTAAGCTTGGCATACGTCCTCTTCATGAAGAAATACTACCATCTGCATGTTGAGAGTGGCAATGCGTAATCCGAATGGCGAAGCTGATTGACAAATACAAGCCCTACCTCGACTTCATGCGGTTCTGCATTCATGAGGATGCGGAGGTGCCGGAGACGGCGAGGGAGATTGACTGGAAGGAGATGCTGCACTTCGCTGAGAAGCAAAGCATTGTGGGGGTGTTGTTCCGCGGTATCAAGAGGCTGACGAGCAGGAATCCACATCCTTCAGCACACCAACTGGCGATGTGGGGGACGACGGCAGAGGTTATTGCCGAGGATGCACAACAGGCTTTCAGTGATGCTTTCAAGGCTACCGACATCGTATACAACACTTATGGGCATCGTTGCTGTGTGCTTAAAGGTCAGGGCAATGCTTTGATGTATCCGGATCCCTACATGCGCACCTCCGGCGACATTGACCTTTGGATAGCACCAAACAAGGGGGAAGGCATGGACGACATTATAAGGCTATGCCGTGATATTACCCCAGGCTGCGAAGTTGTATATCATCATTCGCACAATGACAATATCACGAAGACTTTCGTTGAGTTGCATTTCCGTCCGTCATACTCAGAAAGCCTTTTCTATAACAGACGCCTGCAACAATGGTTTCAAAGTGTCCGTGAAGAGCAGTTTCGAAACATAGTCGCCCTACCCAATCAACTTGGTAAGATATGTATGCCGACGGACAGCTTCAATCGTGTGTTCCAATTATCCCACATGATGAAACATCTTGTCTACGAGGGTATTGGCGTAGGTCTGCGTCATGTCATCGACTATTATTACCTGTTGCGCCGTGGAGCTACGGATAAAGAGAAAGCTGAATTCAAATCCATGGTCAAGAGGCTTGGCATGTCGCGGTTCGCCCGTGGCATAATGGCGGTGATGCAAGATACGCTTGGGCTTGAAGAGAAATATCTGCTTATAGAACCGGACAGACGGCTTGGTAAGTTCATGACACGAGAAATACTGCTAAGCGGTAATTTCGGGCACGACGACAAGCGATTTTCCAATAAGGTATACAGCAACCCCTTTCTATCAGCAGTTTCAAGCATACGCCGTGGGCTGCGCTTCCTGCCAGCCTTCCCACTAGCGCCATTAGAGCATACAACATGGATTCTTTGGTGGCACTTCATCGGCAAAAAGCATGCTGCGAGGGTAATAAAGAGGAAACGCAGTAGAAAATAACAAATCAATTTTAATATATATCCGTCTTCGTCCTAACTCATACTCCCACCGCAGGGGCGCCCCTTGTGGGTGCCCGATCGGGCTGTAAGACCGACAATAATATAAAGTTATTCGCCT
>OMVI01000038.1 GCA_900314455.1 uncultured Prevotella sp.
AAGATGAGTAACTTTCTTGTCGTTTCTATTCATGAAACTAACAAGATATTCTTTGTTAAATGTTTTGATATTAATACCTTCTTTATTATAGAGGCTATAGATAAAGTCAGTATTCTTTATTACCATCATCCACTTAGCACGGCACTCGTTAATCATATAGTTAGCAAGACGCTCTTGGTCTGCCTTAGTGAAGGCTTTCTGGGCGTAGGTGCTGAACTCACTGTCATATGGAGGATCCAGGAATACGAAGTCTTTTTCTGTAGGATTTGTTTTTCTTAAGAATTCTTCGAAATCTAGGTTGTAGATTTTGGCGTCTGCAAAATGCCTTTGGAGAGGCTTAGAACGATAGTAATTTAGTTTTTTTGCCATGAATTTGCTGTTGTATGCAATTCCGCCGTAAGGAACATTGAAATTACCATTACTGCTATATCTAAACATGCCACTATAGGAATAATTACGCATGAAAAAGAATAGAGCGCAATGCAATGTGGGAGCACTGTCCGCTAGCCCCTTGTCATTGTAAAGGTAGCGATAGTTCATATATACTGCGCTTTTAATAGCAGTTTCTATGTTGTCCTCTAAGTCTTTTTGTGGAAGTAAGTGTTTCTCTATCTCGAGTTTACGCATACGCGTCATCTTCCGGAAAAGGTTGGTCTCCATTTCTTTCATGATAATGGAAGGCAGAGCTCCAATCTCTTTTCCTAATATGGCATAAATTTCTTCTTTCTTACAATTACAGAAGTCATGGATAAACTGCTTAAGTTCATCCTTAGAGATCTTTTCTTCTCTATATTCAAGATATTTGTCAACAAGGATATAATTATTACGGAAGAACCTGTTGCAATTTTCCCATGATTTATCCATCAGTTCCGCATACCAAAAGAAATTTTCATTCGATGAAGCAATACAATTATATAAAGAAATTAGTTCTGACGAAAAGTCATTAACGAAATACTCTTTAGCTGTCATTGCCATGAATACTGAACCGCCGCCGACAAAAGGCTCAAAATACCTTTTGAAGGCTGGAACATTCGGAAGAATATACTTCAATTCTTTCTCCTTTCCTCCAGGCCATTTCAATAACGGCTTAAGTCCAGATGCTATCATATGAGGAGCTTCCGTCATCTTTTCCTCCGGACGGAAAAAATTGTCTAATTCAAAAAGCGAGGTTTGATATGCAACATTTGTTTCACCGACCTTCATCGTATCATCGTCCTCAACTAAATTATATGTTTTTGGCATGTTTGTCTGTTTGTAGTGTATAACTAAGGTGTCCTCTATTCGTCTTTTTGCTGCATTAAAATATGTTTCATCAAGTTCGACACCGATAAAGCGTCTTTCTAATTCCAAGGCTGCCACACCAGTAGAGCCAACTCCCATGAACGGGTCGAAGATTATATCATCTTTGTTTGATGCTATTCGTATCATCTTCTTTAGTATTGATACAGGCTTTTGAGCTGGATGCTTTGGATTCTTCAACCGCTCTGGAGACATACATATCGGACTTTGAATGAAATTATGCATTTCTGCCTGAGAGATAAAGTTCCATGTATGTTTTTTGTTCCAACATGTAAATATCATTTCACAGCTATTCAAGAAGCCGGCTTTAAAAATCTTTGGCGCAGGATTGGTTTTGTGCCAAATCATAAAGTTTGATGTGTCAAACCTGTGGTCAAGACAATTATACCATCTTCCAATCTGATTGTATGATGTAAAAATGAATAGGTTTCCGGTTGGCTTCAAAATTCGAATAAACTCATCTGCCCATTCTTCTGGATTGAAGTCAATCTTGTCCCAATCAGCAACATCATTATTCATGGCAGACCGCCCCGGTAAAGGTATATTACCAGTAGAGTGTTGTCCCAAATTATATGGTGGATCGGTCAGAATGAAATCTATAGAATCATCCGGAATACGTTTGATTATATCACGGCTATCAGCTCGGATTATACATTTACGCCAATTTGGATCTTTCATCTGCTCATTGGAAGGTATGCTTCCTTTATTTCGTTAAGTGCTTCATTAATATAGTGGGCATTCTTCTTATATTCATCAATGACTATGTCGTAACCATCATCTGACTTGCATATTAGGTCCCAGAAGTCCTTGCTTATACAGAGCTCGTCATCTGCGAAGAACTGTCGAACACGTCCTTGTGTCCATGGCCTGCCTTCACCATAGCGGTTGTAAGCTGTCGCAAAAAGTATCTTTACCTTATCTTCCGAGCCGAGTTGATTGGTAAGAATGCAGTACTGCTCCAAAAGGGCTTCCTTTTCTGAACGAGCTTTTTTATTGTCGAGATCTCCTCCAATTTTAAGTTCTATCAGATAGTGCATGCCTGTTTCTGTGTCGAAAAGATAATAGTCGCTTTCATGACGCTTTGTATGAGCTGCACCTCTTTTTAAGGAAATGCCTTGGTAGTCAGTAGTTTTAGGAGCACGCCGGTCTTCTTTCCTCTTATATTGCTCAAGAAGCTCTGCGATATAGTCTGTTTGTTCTTTATATAAAGTTCCTTCTACGTGCTGACTCACCTCATAGTTCAATTCAGCTATGCTAATAGCCATACTTTCGAGCATATTACCCAAAGAGCTATCAAGAGAACGGGCTAGGGCAGAATAGTATTGTATCTCTTGACCAAGGGCGGCAATGAATACGTTATGTATCTTCATGTTAATGACTCCATTTTCGTCATCCACCTCTGCAAGGTGACGTGTTGAAAAGCCATTAGCGTAAGATCTTACGGCACTGCTAATTATACTTCGGATAGCTTTTTCCTTGTTGATAGTATCGGACATTTTATTCTTTTTTGTGCAAATGTATAAAATAAAATTGGAAATCGTGCAATTTCATAACT
>OMVI01000079.1 GCA_900314455.1 uncultured Prevotella sp.
GTGGGTGCCCGATTGCCACGAAGGGGCAAATGATGTAATGTGGGTGATGGTATTGAGGTACATTTTGCGGTCGGTGTAGTCGTGGTCGATGCAGCGGCGCTTCATGGACGCGTGCTTGATGCCGGCGAAAGGTTGGTGCTTGGAGTATTGGTCGTGGTTCATAGATGCGTGGTTTTGTGCAAAGGTAGCGAAAAAGGAGGAAGGCGCAAAGGAAAAGAGAAAAAACTTGCTGCGGCGCTGCCGCAGTTATTGTCAGTTTCTGGCAAAAAGATGCTTACACTTTGCTGATATTTATGTGTATTTTATGCATTTGTGTAAGTTTTAGTAAGAAAATGAGAAAATAATGCTAATTTTATTTTGTGGTTTTAGAAAATATTAATAGTTTTGCAACAAGTTTAAGGAAATACTACCGTTCAGGTTTAACATTTACATATTTGAGGGAGAAATTATAATAAATTATTATAGAGAAGGCAAATAAGGTTTTTATTAAAGTAATATAGTATGGTAAAAAGACTATCTTTGATTTTCGTGAGCCTCTTCATGTTAGTGGGGGGGGTACTCGCCCAAACACAGGTTTCTGGTATTGTCACCAGTTCCGAAGACGGTCAGCCAGTCATTGGTGCCTCGGTTATCGTATCGGGGACTAAAGTCGGCACCGTCACAGATGTTGATGGCAACTTCTCCTTTACCGCTCCAGCCGGCGCAAAGACCATAAAAGTGTCTTATGTCGGTATGCAGACGAAAGAAGTTTCCATTGGCCAGAATCTGAAAATCGTCCTTAATCCAGACGCACGCACACTTGATGAGGTTGTCGTTACGGCACTCGGTATCAAGCGTTCAGCAAAGGCTCTTGGTTATTCAGCAACGACCGTCAATGCTGACGAGATAACGAAGGCACGTTCCTCCGATATCGTAAGCAGTATCTCAGGTACCGTTGCTGGCGTGCAGGTCAACCAGACATCAGGCGACCCGGGTGCTTCGCAGAGCATCGTCGTCCGTGGTTACTCGTCGCTTAGCGGCAGCAACCAGCCACTGTTCGTCATCGACGGTGTGCCTATGAACAACAGTACGACCTATAGTTCCGACGGTCTTAACTCCGGTTACGACTTCGGTAACGGTGCCAGCGCCATCAACCCTGATGACGTCGAGAGTATGACAGTGCTGAAGAGTGCAGCCGCAACAGCCCTTTATGGTAGCCGTGCCGCCAATGGCGTTGTAATGATTACAACCAAGAGCGGTAAGAAACACGCCAAGGGACTCGGTATTGAGTACAACGGTGGCGTGCAGTGGTCAGTCGTCGGACGCCTTCCACAGATGCAGAACCAGTTCGGACAGGGTTGGGATGCCCACAAGACCGATGATGAGAACGGTTCTTGGGGTCCGGCTTTCGATAACTCGACACTGCTTTGGGGCCGTACATACAACAACTCGCAGAAGTTTAAGACCTACCGTGCAATCAAGGACAACGTGCGCGATTTCTTCGATACCGGTGTCCGTTACAACAACAGTCTCTCGCTGAACAGCGCCAATGAAAACGGTAGCTACTTCATCAGCCTGTCGCAGATTGACGATGACGGTATCCTTCCGACAAGTGCCGACACATACGACAAGTACACTTTCTCGTTCCGTGGCGACTATAAGATTAAGGATTTGACCGTCACAGCCGATGTCAACTACTCCAGTCAGCGCAACAAGTTCTCACAGACCGGTCAGGGTCTTAATATGAGTAACGATATACTTCAGACCCCGCGCGACATCTCTTTCCAGGACTTGAAGGACCTCAACGACCCGTTCAACACACCTGGTTACTATTATACACCATACGGTGTCACCAACCCTTACTATGTTCTTGACCACTTCAAGAACACCTATAAGGCAAGCCGTACGTTCGGTAAGTTGCAGTTCGACTATGACTTCCTGAAGTACTTCCGTGCCACATACCGCTTCGGTCTCGACGAGACAAGCGACGATTACTCTAACGGTATACCAAATATGAATGTCCTCTTCGCCGACACTTACAATGGCCAGCAGGGCAACTTCACAAGCTATACTGGTAGCGTTACCGAGCAGTCGACGAAGCGCCGTGAGATAAACCAGGACTTCATGGTAACCTATCATGAGAAGTTCCTCAACGATAAGCTCGACGTCAACGGTCTTGTAGGTCTCAACTACAACGAGCGCAAGTACCATTATCTGAAAGCAAAAGTTACGAACCTCACCATTCCGGAGTGGTTCAACATCAGCAACTCATCGTCTACTCCAAGCGTAAGCACCTACGACTCACGCCGTCGTCTTTACGGTTTGTATGGTCAGATTGACTTGGGTTGGGACGACATGATATTCCTTACGTTCACCGGACGTAACGACTGGTCGTCTACTCTTCCAAAGGACAACCGCTCATTCTTCTATCCTGGCTTGCAGGGCAGCTTCGTTTTTTCAGAACTTTTCAATCAGGACACAAAGAAATGGTTCGACTATGGTAAGTTCCGTATATCTTGGGGACAGACCGGTAACGATGCCGACGTCTATATGATTAACCCATACTACGTGCAGGCTTCTTCTGACGCATCAGGCTGGGGTAAGGTTGTATTCCCTCTGAACGGTGTCAACGCCTACAGCCTTGGTAACACTCTCGGTAGCTCAAGCTTGCAGCCTGAGATTTCAACAGAGTTCGATGTCGGTTTCAACGTGGCTTTCTTCCACAACCGCATCAACCTTGACTTCGAGTATTACAACAAGGTTTCCAACAAGCAGATATTCACTCTGCCTTCTGACCCGGCATCTGGTTACAACTATCAGGTCATGAACCTCGGTAAGATTCGCAACCGCGGTATCGAGACTTTGCTCACCGTGAAGCCAATAGTAACGAAGGATTTCGAGTGGACAACTTCCTTCAACTGGACTCTTAACCGCTCTAAGGTCATCAGCCTGCCTGCATCTCTTGGTGGAACATCTACCATCTACGGCGTCACTAGTGAGCCATCGCTGACCGCTACTGTCGGACAGCCGCTCGGTACATTCCTTGCTGAAGTTCCGGAGACCGACCCAGAGGGCCACATCGTCGTCAATGCCGAGACCGGTCTGCCAGTTGCCAAGAGCACGCAGCAGATTGTTGGCGACATGAACAACAAGTACACTCTCGGTATCAACACGACCCTTCGCTACAAGGACTTCTCGTTGAACTTCGTGTTCGATATTCGTCAGGGTGGTCTGATGTACTCTCGTACAAAGAGCATCAACTACTTCACGGGTAACGCAATACAAACTGCTTACAACCAGCGTCACACCTTCATCGTTCCTAACTCTGTGAATGCAGTGACCGGCGAAGATGGTTCTGTCACCTATGTGGAGAACACCACGCCTATCGCACAGGCCGACATCGACGACTACTGGAACGCCGGTGGCTCAGAGCTGAACCGCGCATGGCTCATCAGCAAGAGCTTTGTCAAGCTGCGTAACGTAACCCTCTCATGGGATTTGCCTAAGCGCTGGCTCGCCAAGACTTTCCTCACAGGCGTACGTCTGTCAGTTTTCGGTACGAACCTGCTCTGTTGGACACCTAGCGACAACAGCTTCATCGACCCAGAGTCGACAACGTTCGGTAATGATCTTGAAGGAAACTACGGAGAGTTCTCTGCTAACCCTTCATCACGTAACTTCGGTTTCAACGTTCAGGTTAAATTCTAATTAGACAAGGTAAGATATGAAAAAGATATTATTATATACATTGGCTGCGACGGCACTCACGCTGAGCAGTTGCAGCCTGGATGTCAACGACGACCCTAACAACCCGACGTCGATGGATCCTACATATGTGATGCCTGCCGCCGAGAACGCCCTGGCAACCGTCGTCGGTGACGGTCTGTACAACTCTGCCGGCTTCTTCGTACAGTACTACGACCAGTTGCCGCAATCGGAGCAGTACGGCAAAATCGTCAGGTATCAGTACACGCAGTCTGACAATATCCTCGACCGTGCCTACGCGCAGATGTTCTCCGGAGCTCTCGCCGATCTCAATGAGGTTCTGAACAGCTCTACGGCAACAGGTGCCGACAAGTTTGCCGCTACTACGCTGCGTGCTTTCATCTATCAGCTGGCTGTCGACAACTGGGACCAGGTGCCTTACTCAGAGGCACTACAGGGTGGTTCTACTCCTAACCCACGCTGGGATGACGGTCAGACCGTTTACACTTCAGTGCTGAACGAACTCGACTCGACAGAGAATGCCATTGACGGCTCAAGCATAACAGTTACCGATATGGTGAACTCGAAGAGCCTCTCGCAGTGGAAAGGCTTTGCCAATGCACTTCGCCTGCGTATGTATCTTCGCTTCATCGACGCCGGTGTTGATGCTGCAAGCTACACAGCAAAGGCCCGGCAGCTTGTTGCCGAGAACAAATTCTTCACCGGTGACATCAAGTTTGATAACTATGCCGATGAGAACGACCGCCGTAACCCATGGTATTCGACGAACTATCAGAACCAGAATACCACCAACCACGCTGCCGGATACGCTATAGTCAGCTATCTGAAGGCTACCGGCGATAATGCCCGTCTCAACTGGGCGTTCAAGCCAGCAGCAGCCAACGGTCAGGTGACGGGTTGTCTTCCAGCATCGAAGTACAGCTTCCCCGACATCGTTAACAACAACCTCAGTGAGCTCAACTACTATCCAACGAAGCCGGTTTACTTCTTCACGCAGGCTGAGTTGCAGTTCCTCATCGCAGAGGTACAGCTCCGCTTCAATGACAATGACGCAGCAGCAAAGCAGGCTTACGAAGCCGGTATCGACGCCGACTACAGCGCACGCGGCCTCTCAGGTTCTTCTTCGCTCTATGGCAACGGTGGCGCAGTGGCATGGACGGGTACAACAGCCGAGAAGCTGAACCTCATCTACATGCAGAAGTGGGTGGCTTTGTTCTACATGGACCACATGGAGGCATGGAGCGAGCAGCGCCGTACCGACGTTCCGGCTTACTCCGGACTGAACGCACAGCAGGTACACGCCGACCCGACAATATACACCGCAGGCGAGCTTATCTCTCCGTCGGTCGATGCACTCGGCGTAGGCAACTTCCCGAAACGCCAGTGGTTCCCGTATGATGCAGCTCAGTACAACCCTAATACTCCTGCTGCTGTCAACATCTCGACACCTGTCTGGTGGGACAAGAAGTAAATTCAAAGGACTGATAATTCAAACTTAAGAATTTGACGAATATGAAGAAATCAATTATATTTGGCATGATGGCGGCACTGCTAACTCTCGGTGTCACCTCATGCGGCGACGACGAGAAGACCGACTCGCAGATAACATATTACGTCGACCTTGCCCTTGTCGGTGACGATGTAGTATCTACACCGCTAGGCAGCAACTATGTCGACCAGGGATTCACTGCTACCATCAACGGAGAGGATGTCAGCGACCGCGTCAAGATGACGAGCAACGTCAACACATCTGTGCTGGGGCCATACTCCGTGACTTATTCAGCAACGAACGACGACGGCTATTCAAGTTCTGTCACTCGTACCGTTTATGTAGGAAACTATATTGCGGCAACATTGGCAACTGGCTCAAAGCGTACCAACAGCAGTTCGGGCGCAGTGGTCAACTACAGTGACTTAACTATTCCTGTAGTCACCGACGGCAACGGCAACTACTGGGTTGAGGACCTGATGGGCGGCTACTACGAGAAGCGCCAAGGCTATGGCTCTGACTACAGCATGCCGGGCTTTCTCAGGGTGAATGCCGACAACTCAGTTGAAATTACCGGTGGCGGTAACGTTGCTGGCTGGGGTGACAGCTATAATGCGTTCGAGAACGGCGTCTACGACCCTGCAGCAAAGACTATCACGTATGATTTGACATACGCCGGTTCACTTGTGTTCCACGTAATTTTACAATTATAATAAACGAAACAGATTATGAAGAAATATATTTTCATGGCATTTGCCGCACTCGCAATGGCATTCACCTTTGCAAGCTGCGATGACAGCGATGTTGATCCGGGAGGCACGGTCCTTGAGGATATGGACGGCCAGTGGGTCGTCAACGTTGATGCTGTTGACTCTTTGGGCAATACGCTATTAGAAGACCCATACGGTCTCGGTCAGATAACTATCTCAACGTACAACACGGCAGCCAATAACGACACTGAGATGTTCCTCAGCGACAACGGCAACTTCTGGAACTTCGCGTTCAAGGTCAATGTGAACCACAGCGCAAAGGAATTTGCTGCCGACAACGTACCTTACGCTGCAGCAGGCACCGGCAATGCTACCGTCACCGACGGAAAGATACTTGCCAATGCAGCCAAGAACCGTCATGGTGCGCCTAACGACAGTATCGACTTCAAGATTAAGTTCTCTGACGATTCGAACGGTCTGACCTACCACGTACACGGTCAGCGTTACACCGGCTTCACTGATTAAATCATCAAAACCTCAAATAGATTTAAAACGACAGGAGCCCTAAGGACATTCATTAGTCCTTGGGCTCCTGTTTTTTGTGTATGTATCTTCAGTTTTCCGATAACTCAAAGATGAGGTATGACAATTGCTAAACGAAGCCATCAACATAAAGTTTATGAATGCCTGTGAGTAGTAATAATACATTAAATAGTGTGATAAGGTGAAGAAAGACCAAAGCGATGTAAAGTAAAAGTGGCTTATGCTTGAGGCTGTTGTGGGTAGAAAAGGAAATCGGAGCATGCAAGATTGCGATACAATCCTGCATGCCCCGATTACTGATATGGTATGTTTTAGCCTTTAAAGATTACTTCTTAGGGCGGAATTCTATTGGCATGAAATACTGAACCTGCGATGGTTTGCCGTTGCGATAAGCCGGTTCCCAGTTCGGCATACGGTTTATCTCGCGCTCAGCCTCAGCCTCCAGTTCGCTGATTATCTTATTCCTGACGTACTGTTGGCGTACAGGAGTAAGCTTATTGAACTTCTTCGTGTTTCCGATGCGGAAGTCCTCAAGTCTGATTGCTGAGGCACCATTCACCTTTCCGTTGAATTCGACGTTGAAACGGCAAACAACGCGCCCCTCAGCCCTGTACTTCTTTGCCAGTGGGGGATAGAAGCGGTTTGCGTCCATGAAGATACCGAAGGCGTTCTTGCCACCTGGATAAAGCGTGTCAATCTGCTCCGTGGTAAGTGTCGGCGATGAAAGGCTCTGCAAGCTGTCGCGCAAGCGATTGATATCGACTGTTCCGAGGACTACCTTTCCTTCCGGATTAATAAGATACATCGTTGGTATCCAGTCGACATGATACAACTTGTCGATAGTCGTTCCGTGTTTCCACTTCTTCAATTCGCTCACTTGCGTCCAGTACATCTTGTACGTATCCCAGTAGCAATTTACCCAAGCGTCACGGTCGGTATCGAACGATATGCCCACGAAATTGACGTTCTGGTCCTTGAACTCATCGAAGAGACGCTTCATCCCGGGAATGTCCTTGCGGCAATCCGGGCACCACGAGGCCCAGAAATCGAGCACGACATACGAGCCTTTGTAGTCGGAAAGCGACAGCTCTTTATGGTCCGCGGTGTACAAATGGAAGTCGGGGGCTGTTGTTCCTGCCTTCAGTAAGTTGGCACCGTACTTTGCGTCGAGTGTATCGGTTTGTGCGCCGGCTGTCAGCGACAGCATCATCAGCGCAAGAAATAGTAGCTTCTTCATGCTTTTCATCATGCTCTTGATTGGTTATAAAATACCAGCTATCGGTTGCGCTAATCCTTGAAATACGGATGACAAAGCTGCCACCGTAAATAGATTTTGGCTATGTCAAGCAACTAATCGCCTATTTTCTCTTTCATCTTATCACTCATGATGCAAAATTAATCGAATTTCTTTAGAATAGCAAGTTTTATTTAAAGAAAATCATTTGCGTGCTGTTCAAGACTTTGCACCCATCCCGCAAGGACAGGAACTCAAATCTTCTCTATCCTGAGCGTTTGGTCGCAATAGTCGACAACGGCAGGTCTGTGAGTGATGAATATAATCGTCTTGTCGTGCTTCGTCAGTAAGTTGCCGAGAAGTTCACGCTCCGTATCGGGGTCAAGCGCCGACGTCGCCTCGTCGAAAAGCATGACGGAACGGTCGCGGAGTAACGCACGTGCGATGCTGATGCGCTGCGCCTGTCCCTCGGAGAGTCCTCCGCCCTGCTCGGCACATTGCGTGTCAAGTCCGTCGGGCAGGTCATTGACGAAGTCGGCACATGCCATGTGCAAGGCTTCCTTCATCTCCTCGTCGGTTGCCTCAACCTTTCCAAGCCGCAGGTTCTCGCCAATAGTACCGCTAAGAAGCGTGTTCCCCTGCGGAACATATACGAGGTTGGCACGGAGGAGAGGACTCATGACATAACTTTCTTTACTGTTATAGATTTCAACAGTGCCCTTCCTTGGATGAAGCAAGGCGAGTATCATTCTCACGAGTGTCGTCTTTCCGGCTCCCGTCTCACCAAGTATGGCTGTGCAAGAGCGTGGGGGAAAATCGAAAGTGAGGTTTTTGATAACATCGCCTTCGCCGTCATCGTATGCGTAACTTACATTCTTGAAGCGTATTCCGACAGGTGCCGCGAGCTCAATAGAATCGCCCTGCTCCTCAAGTGGGTCTTCCTCGAGTTCCATCAAGCGTTCGGCAGCCGTGAAGACGCTTACGAACGCCGGCACAAGGCGCGTCAGCTGGCGTGCAGGACCTTGAATGCGGTTGACGAGTTGCAGATAAGCTGTCATCTGTCCGAATGTCAACAGATGCTTGGACATCTGCACTGCCGCCCACAGAAATGCTACAAGGTAACCGAATGCGAAACCGAAGTTGAGCACAAGGTTGCTGAATACCGAGAACATCGTGCGCTTAACGACTTTGTGACGAAGTACGCTCTGTGTGCCTTCGAGCTTGTTTACCGCGTCCTCGTCGCTTTCCAAGGTCTTGATAAGCATGCGGTGCTGCACCGTTTCTTGCAGAACACTCTGCACTTTGGAGTCCTGGTCGCGCACCTCACGTGTCAGTTTGCGCATCTGCCTGACGTAAACCTTACTGACGATGACGAACAACGGTATCATGAACGTTATGATAAGCGCAAGCCGCCAGTCCATTGAACAAAGGTAAACGAACGCTCCGATGAACATGGCGAGCGTAGAAAGCGAACTTGGAATTGTCTGGGTGAGGAACGTAACGACGTTGCTGACATCTATTTCGAGACGGTTCAGAACGTCACCAGAGTGCCGCGACTCCTTGCCACGCCACTCGGCATGAAGCAATCGGTCGAGTATGCGCTGCTGCATGCGGTTTTGTGCCTTGATACCGAGCAGGTTCTGCACCCATATACTCGAAATGTTGAGGGCGAAGTCGCAAAGTATGAGCCCGCCCATGAGCCCCACTGCCGCGAAGATGTTGCCCTCTACGGCATGCGATGCTACGTCAATGGCATGCTGGACAGCCCATACTGACGCAAGCGAGACGACCACCGACAGCAAGCCAATCACTGCATTGAGGACTGCCTGAAGCCTGTTGCCACGCCAAGCACGCCACAACCAGCGGAAAATCTCACCGGCAGTGTACTTCGTATCGGGCACTTTCAGCCATTCCTTTATGTAGTCCATCTATCTTATTTGGTATTGGTCGCACCCCAGCTCATCTTCTCGCGCAGGTTCTTAAGGTACTGCTTGCCAAGGCGTTTGAGTATATGAATCGTGAAAGGAGCCTTCCTTATAGTAACGATTGTGCCCTCGTGAAGTTTCTCCGAGCGTCCGTCAATAGCTATAAGGAAGTTGTGCGAGCGACTGCACACTTCGAGTTCTATTTCCTTATCATCTCCGATGACTATCGGACGTGCGCTGAGCGAATGCGGGGCAACGGGAGTCAGGCACAGAACGTCTGTCGACGGAGCGATGATAGGTCCTCCGTTCGAGAGAGAATAAGCAGTACTGCCCGTCGGAGTGGACACGATTAATCCGTCGGCCTTGTACGTTGTGAGATACTCTCCGCCAATAGTCGTGCGCACGGAAATCATCGATGCCATGTCACGCTTCAGCACCGCCACCTCGTTCAACGCATAAGGGCAACCGGAAATCTCTCCGTCGGAGACGACAGCCTCGACGACTGAGCGCTCAACGAAACGGTATTCGCCACGGTAGATAGCGTCAATGGTGTCGCCTGCCTCGTCGGGCGCAATGTCGGCGAGGAACCCCAGATGTCCAAGGTTTATGCCAACGATAGGAATTCCCTTCACTCCGACACGGCTTGCAGCACGCAGGAAGGTACCGTCACCACCCATTGAGATGGCGTAGTCGGCACTGAAGTCGGACCCGTCGAACACGCCACAGCTGTCGATGTCGGCCATACCGGTACCGAAGAGGTAGTCGTAGTACTGGCGGTCGATGACGACTTCAGCGCCATGACGTTTCAAAGCTGCCAGCACATCCTTAACGACGCACAGTCCGTGGGAAGAATATTCATTGCCGAAAATGGCAAACTGTAACTTATCCGAGTTCATTTCTCCGTGCTATTTAATAATCTTTTTTACTCAAAATGACAGAATATAAACTATTTTCCGTATCTTTGCGAATGAAATGATTTGTGCAAAATTAATGCAAATAAAGGACAATACAAAATAAAAGGAATAAAAATAATATGGCAAAAGTTTATGAATTCCTTGCCAACGGCTTCGAAGAGATAGAAGGACTGGCACCGGTTGACATCCTCCGCCGTGGCGGATTGGACGTCAAGACCGTAAGCGTAACAGGCTCGCTGAGAGTTCAGACGTCGCATGGCATTACTATACAGGCTGATATGACATTTGAAGGCGGCGACTTCTCTGACGCCGATTTGTTGATGATACCTGGCGGAATGCCGGGCAGTACCAACCTCAACGCCCACGACGGAGTGCGCCACGCCATGCGCAGACAGTACGAAAGCGGTAAGCTCGTGGCAGCTATCTGCGCCGCACCGATGGTATTCGGCTCTATCGGAATACTGAACGGAAAGCGCGCTACATGCTCGCCGGGCTTCCAGAAATACTTGACGGGCGCTGAATACACGGGCGAACTGTACACCGTTGACGGCAATGTCATAACCGGAGAAGGCCCTTGTGCAACGCTACCGTATGCCTATAAGATTCTGTCAATGTTCGTTGGCGAAGAGAAGGCGAAAGCTTTGCAGACAAAGATGCAGTACACTCACTTAATGGAATCACGCAAATGAGCAATTATATGATTGTCGTTGCCGGCGGAAAAGGCACGCGGATGGGCTCGGATATACCAAAGCAGTTCATGCTTCTCGACGGCAAACCCATTCTGATGCACACCCTTGAGCAACTTCATAAGGCTGAGTCCGACATGAAACTTATCGTCGTCCTGCCAAAGGAACAGCAGGATTACTGGCGTGAACTGTGTCAAAAATACGATTTCAGCATTGAGCATCAGGTTGCTGACGGTGGCAAGACGCGTTTCGAATCGTCCCGCAACGGACTCGCCATGATACCCGACGAGGAGGAAGGTCTCGTAGGTTTCCACGACGGCGTGCGTCCGTTCGTGTCGGCAGAAACCGTCCGCCGCTGTATCGAGGCAGCCGAAGAGGACTATGCCGCTATACCTGTGATGCCCGTTACGAGTACTCTTCGCTTCATAGACCCGCGCGGTGGCGGCAGCAACGTTGACCGCAGCATGTTCCGTGAGGTACAAACGCCGCAGATATTCGACATCAATCTCGCACGGCAGGCTTTCAGTCAGCCTTACAGAGAGCAGTTTACCGACGACGCCAGTGTAGTTGAAAGCCTCGGATGCCACGTCTCCATCGTCGACGGAAACCGTGAAAACATAAAGATAACCACACCATTCGACCTCATAATAGCGAAGGCAATGGTCGAGAAAGAATGACCGACATACTCCAACAGGACATAATGTATCTTCCGGGAGTGGGCCCGCGGCGGAAGGAAATACTAAGCAGGGAACTTGGCATAAACACCTTCGGCGACCTGCTCGAGTACTATCCATATAAATATGTGGACAGAAGCAAGGTCTATACCATTGCTGAGGTAACCCCGGATATGCCCTTCATACAAGTTTGCGGTGAGATATTGAGTTTCGACGAGACAGTTCTGAGTCCACGCCGCAAGCGTCTTGTGGCACGGTTCAGCGACGGAACGGCAGTCTGCGAGCTTGTATGGTTCAACAATGTGAAGTATGTCAAGAGCAGTCTGGCGCCCCGTAAGCGTTACGTATTGTTCGGAAAGCCCAGCGTTTTCAACGGTCGCATACAGTTTTCGCACCCCGAAATGGACGAGGCGGATAAGATAGAGCTCAACGAAATGGGCATGCAGCCGTACTATTCCACTACGGAGAAGATGAAGAAGGCTGGGCTTACGTCACGCACAATGGAAAAACTGACAAAGACGTTGCTCTCGAAGTTGGTCACTCCGCTGCGCGAAACGCTGCCCGGCTTCATCACCAAGCGTCTGCGTCTGATGAGCCGTGACGACGCGATGCGCAAGATTCACTACCCCAAGACTATCGAAGACTCGACCCGTGCGAGCTTCCGTCTGAAGTTCGAGGAGCTCTTTTACGTCCAGCTTAACATCCTTCGGTACGCCAGCGACCATCGCCGCAAGTACCGCGGCTATGTGTTCAAGCATGTCGGGGCACAGTTCAACTGGTTCTACAGCCACAATATGCCGTTTGAACTTACAGGAGCGCAGAAACGAGTCATGCATGAGATACGTGCGGATATGTGTTCGGGACGTCAGATGAACCGTCTGCTGCAGGGCGACGTAGGCTCCGGCAAGACGCTCGTGGCGCTCATGTCAATGCTGATAGCTATCGACAACGGCTATCAGGCTTGCATCATGGCACCAACGGAAATACTCGCCGAGCAGCACCTACAGACTATCCGTGACTTCCTCAAAGGAATGCACATCCGTGTGGAATTGCTCACGGGCATCGTCAAGGGGAAGCGCCGCAAGGCTGTCCTCGAAGGTCTCATATCGGGGGACATCAACATTCTCGTCGGCACACACGCCATAATCGAAGACAATGTGCAGTTCCGCAGCCTCGGACTTGCCGTCATTGACGAGCAGCATCGCTTCGGAGTGGCTCAGCGCGCACGCCTTTGGACGAAGAGCAAGAACCCTCCTCACATTCTCGTAATGACCGCCACGCCTATCCCCCGCACGCTTGCCATGACCATATACGGCGACCTTGACGTCAGTGTTATCGACGAACTGCCACCCGGCCGCAAGCCTATCGTCACCATACACAAGTACGACGACCAGATGACGAGTCTCTATCAGGGCATACGAAACCAAATCCACAAAGGCAGGCAGGTCTATATCGTGTATCCGCTTATAAAGGATAGCGAGAAGATAGACCTTAAGAACCTCGAAGAAGGCTATGAGGGACTGCTGCAAGTGTTCCCGGAATTCAAGCTCAGCAAGATACACGGGAAGATGAAGGACAAGGAGAAGGAAGCCGAGATGGAGAAGTTTGTCAAGGGCGAGACGCAGATTCTCGTTGCCACAACGGTGATTGAGGTGGGTGTCAACGTCCCCAACGCCTCCGTGATGGTTATCCTCGATGCCCAGCGTTTCGGTCTCAGTCAGCTCCACCAGCTTCGCGGACGTGTCGGTCGTGGTGCCGACCAGAGCTTCTGTATCCTTGTAACGACGCGGAAACTGACCAAGGAAACGAGTCGCCGCATAGATATAATGTGTGACACCAACGATGGTTTCCAGATTGCGGAGGCCGACCTCAAGCTTCGTGGACCAGGCGATTTGGAGGGCACACAGCAAAGTGGAATAGCCTTCGACTTGAAGATTGCCGACATCGCCCGCGACGGACAAATCGTCCAGTTGGCACGCGATGAGGCTCAAAAAATCATTGACGACGACCCGACGTGTTCGTCCACAACCTACCAAATGTTGTGGGACAGACTCTCGGAGTTAAGGAACGTTAATATAAATTGGGCAGCAATTTCTTGACATAAAGCAATTCAAAACCACCTGAAACTATTATTCCCAAAGGTATCACAATTGAAATTAAAGCTTTCCAATTGTGTTAAATCTACAATAAAAACTGTTAACCGCGTAACGATTTTGTAATTTTATTAGTAACTTTGCGATGTCCAAATAACAAATGGTGGTCTTTTGTATTGCTCAACATCTGTTCTTTGGCATTGTAGAGACAACGTCGTTGTCGTTGTCAACGCAACCAAAACATACTAGTTTTTAAATAAGACAATTATGATAGGAAAGAAAATAAGAACCCTTGTTGTAGCATCATTAGCGGCGTTTGCTGTCATTCCGGCATCAGCCCAGGACCTTCTGGCGCGCCAGGCACCTGTCGACCGACGTAGTGCGGCTGCCGATACCATCGTTTTCGAGAACCTTCGCCACCGCGAGGATATGGCAAATCCAGCTTCAGACCTTTATCCTACATGGGACAACCGCTATGCACATAAGGTTACAGCAATGCCGGACGAATATCGCATTGACCTTCGCGGGTTCTGCATGCCTACTCCTAGTCGTGTCATCACAAGCAACTACGGACGCCGTTGGGGTCGTTGGCACCGTGGACTTGACATCAAAGTCTACATCGGCGATACTATCCGCGCTGCTTTCTCAGGCAAGGTTCGTGTCGTAAGGTACGAGGCTAGCGGCTACGGCAACTACATCGTAATCCGTCATAACAATGGTCTTGAAACGATATATGGTCACCTCTCACGCCAGCTCGTGCGTGAAAACCAGTATGTTCGTGCAGGTCAGCCTATCGGACTTGGCGGCAACACCGGCCGTTCAACAGGTTCTCACCTTCACTTCGAGACACGTCTTTGCGGCGTTGCGCTGAACCCGGCGCTTATGTTCGACTTCCCTCACCAGGATGTAACAGGAGATTTCTACACCTATCGCGGAAGTACAATCGAGAGAGAGTCGGCCCAGGCAACCGCAGCACGTGGTAAGGCAGCAAGCCTTGGCTACTCAAAGGCTAACATACAGGGCGACGGAACAATCCACCGTGGTACAAGAACAGAGGCTCAACAAGAGCAGCCGCGTCGTCAGGCAAGAGAGAACGAGACTTCGTCGACGGGCGTTCAGATGCGTTACTACAAGGTTGAGGGTGGTGAAACACTTGAGAGTGTAGCCGGAAAGCTGGGCGTCAGCATTGAGACGCTTTGCCGCCTGAACCACTTCGGACGCTTCACCGTTGTCCGCAAGGGACAGTTGCTGAGATATTCTTAATCGTCAGCGACAATCAAACAGGGATGACAGGAAATAAAAATATTATATAATCAAAACTCAAACAACCAATATTTATTTAGATTATCTGAAATAATCCAAACGACAAAGCCACCCACAGTATGCGATTTTACTGTAGGTGGCTTTGTCGTTTTTATGATTACGTGTTTTTGTTTTTTCTTTACAGTCTTGCAAGAGGTGCCGAATGAGCTCGCAAAAGGTCAGCTTTTGCAACGCGAAAGCTCATCTTTCACCGCCTAAGACCTTAGCTTTTGGAAGCCCAAAGATGCCCTTTTGCGGCGGCATTGACAATCAATTAGTTGCGGAGACGAAATCAATGCAAACCGAAAAGGAAAAATCCTGACACGTCGAATTTATATCATGCAAATCCGGCAGTATCTAAAACATGTATATTATGTTAACTGACGTAATTATTTATCCTTCATATCGTTGCTTTGTTGGATGGAGCTTCGTAAACGTTTGCGTTGCTTTTTATACGCAACATGTTTGTACAGAAGTAAATAAAACGTATTTTTGCAAATTGAAGGCAGTCTACAGAGAATTACGGGTTGCACCCCAAAGCAAACAGATTTTAGATGTTCCCCAAAGACAAAACGACGAATATAATAAACCTACATACAAAAATCATGAAGAAATTAACTACCTTTATTCTTGCTGCACTGTGCACATTCACTGCCAATGCGCAAACTACATGGAATTTCTCCGACTGGACTGCGGAGACAATTTCATCTACAAAGACGAAGGACGGCTTGACGGTTGCTGCATCGTCTGATGCTACTGTCACCATCGACAAGAGTGCAAAGAAAATCGACAGCTACAGCTTCACACAGCGTATGAAGCTCGGTGGTTCCGGTAAGTCTGACTCCCGCTACGTCAGTTTCAACGTCAGCGGCAACAGTGAGATTACTGTTTATGCCATCTCGTCGAACAGTACTGACACTCGTACTATGAACTTCGCTACCGGAAGCTTCGACAATGTCGTTTCAACGGCTTCTGTTGGTACTTCTATCGCTAAGTACACGTTCAACTATTCCGGTAGTGCTACCACAATATATATCTATAGCGCAAAGTCCGGACTGAACCTATACGCTATCATTTCCAGCGCTACAGCTGCCGGGGGTGGCGACCAAGGCGGTGACCAAGGTGGCGATACCGGCGATGATGACAAAGGTGGTGATACCGGCGGCGATACCGGCGGAAATACTGGCGGTGACCAAGGTGGCAATACCGGTATGTCCGGTCTGAGCGCATACGATGCCAATAAGCCTCTTGGTTGGGGTTATGAGACGACAGGAAGTGGTGACAAGAACCCGGTTCTCGTTTCCAACGAGTCTGACCTCAACAAGTATGCAAAGGCTGGTGGCTACACGCTGTACATCGACGGTACAATCAATGTTGACGCTTCGGTTACCATTGGTAGCAATACAACTATCTACGGTCTCCCTGGTGCAACAATTCAGAACCTGGAGCACCGTACATCCGGCGACGCTGGTATATTCAATATAAAGAACCAGAACATCATAATCCGCAACCTTACGCTGAAGGGAGCTGGCGCATACGACCGTGACGGAACTGACCCGTTGCATGTTGCAGGCGCTACAAATCTTTGGGTTGACCACTGCGATGTACAGGACGGCATTGACGGTAACCTCGATATCACGAACGCCGCCGATAAGATTAGCGTCACATGGACACGCTTCCGTTATCTCATCGCTCCTAAGAGTGGCGGCTCTGGTGGTGCCAAGGACCACAGAAATACGAACCTCATCGGTGCAAGCGACAACTCGAGTAGCGATAAGGGCAAGCTCCGCACTACTTTCGTAAGCTGCTGGTGGGATGCCGGCTGCCACGAGCGCAACCCTCGTGTACGCTATGGTAAGGTGCATGTCGCCAACTGCCTCTATGGTGGTGACGACTTCTCATACTGCATCGGCTACGGAGTTTACGCCAATATCTATGCCGACCACAACGACTTCCACAGCTCAGCGGCTCAGAAGAAGTATGCTAAGGGCTACGCCAACGGCAAGCCTTACAACTTGATGCTCGTCGGCAACCTCGGTGTTAAGGACATTAACCTGAAGAGCGGAAGTGAGACTCAGTTCGAGCCGTACAAAGAATACGCTCAGCCGTTCACTCCGTATGATGCCGACAAGGTTTATGACGCAGTCACCGATGTCAACACTGGTGCTGGTCCTACACTCGATATCAAGTACGGAAGCGCACCTACAACAGCAATCGAAGGTGTTACTGACGAGGCTGCAAGCATCGTTTCTACTAAGGTTTACAGCATCTCCGGCGCTCTCCTTTCTGAGCCGCAGCGTGGCCTTAACATCATCGTCAACAAGATGAGCGACGGCACCGTCAAGACCCAAAAGGTAATGATTAGATAAAGAGTAATTACCAAAAACATGAAGCACAGCATTCTCCTCGGACTTGCATGTCTTTTGTTCGCAAACCCGTCAATAGCACAAAACAACGGTCTTTCTCCCTACGATGCCAACAAGCCAATAGGCTGGTGCATGGAAGGAACGGGCACGACAGGCGACGCAACCAACAATATTGTTCACGTCCAGACTTACGACGCTCTGAAGTCGGAGCTGCGCCGTGGCACGACCAACAAGACCATTATCATCGACAACGACATCTATTTTCCAGAGAAATTGTTCGTTGGCGGAGTCTCAAACATCACCATCTACGGTGTGCCTGGTACAAAGTTGTACAACTATGTACACACTGCCGACCAGGATTCGTCAGGCTGTTTCTACGTCAAAGAGAGCAACAACCTCATCTTCCGCAACCTTGACATGCAGGGCGCGGGTGCTTTCGATAACTCTTCAGCCGACTGTATGCAACTCGTCACTTGTCAGAACGTGTGGGTAGACCACTGCAACTTCCAGGATGGCGTTGACGGTTGCCTTGACTTGAAGACTGGTACGGACAACGTCTCTATTACTTGGTGTCGCTTCAGATATCTCATTGAGCCGTGGGCTGATGGTAAAGGCGGAGCCAACGACCACCGTTTCCCGTTGCTTATAGGCTCTGGTGACAAGAATACAGAGGACGTAGGCCATCTCAACACGACAATAGCCTATTGTTGGTTCGACGAAGGCTGCATGGAACGTACGCCTCGTGTGCGTAAGGGAAAGATACATGTTGTCAACTGTGACTACACCAACGTGGGTGCTCACTACCTCGTTGGGCCTGGTTATCTCGCTAATATTTATGAGGAAAAGTGCGACATGAGCGCTATCTCTTATACCACCGACTATCCTAAGTGGAAAGATGCGGGCACGTATAAGACTCTGCAATGGAAAAACTATGCTACGGAAAAGAAGTACAAGGGCTTCAATCTCAAAATGGTAGATTGCGTGAATGCTGTCGACATTGATACTCTTGAAGGCAATGCCAAGCAGTACGACCCTTATACAGATGGTGGAAACAGTGGTGTGGTAGCTTACGATAAGACCCTCGTTAAGGCTTTCGTGGAGAACGCCGATAATGGTGCCGGTCCTACTCTCGACGCCGACCTTCTCGCTACGCGTGGCAATTCAGGACAGCAGGAGCCAACGACGGGCATCAGCAACATCGCCAACAACGGTGCTACCGTTGTCGCTACGTATTATTATTCTGTCTCTGGTGTAAAGTCCTCTGTCCCTCAGCCCGGATTGAACATCGTCCGTCAGCAAATGAGCGACGGTACGTTAAAAAACTTCAAGTCGTTCGAGCGTTAAAGGAAGGGTATTTTAAGGGGAGTTATAAGGAGTTAACTCCCCTTTAACTCCTCTTCTCTTCCCTTAAAAACCTCCCCTCAAAGACTCCTAATCACGAACCACACATGCATAACGACAGTCGTTACGACCCCGTAATGCCTGCACATGACACGGAAGCGCTCACGAAGCGACTCTCTATGGTTCTGTGTTGAATCGCCTCCGTCGAGGAAATTGGCTACGACAGCATGCACACGGCGGTTGGGAAGTCCGCGCCGTGCGCCTTCCTTCATCACCTTTATGCACCAGTCGACGTCTGCCGAATGACGGAATTGTGTATCGTAAGGTATCTGTTGAGCAATGTCCCTGCGTGCGTAGAAAGCCTGATGGCATACCAGCATGCCAAAGCGGAACGACCGCCAGGTAAGCTTCTTTGGCGGTTTCAGCCTGCGATGATGTTCGAAGTGATACTCAGTATCGACGACATCGGTATCGCCATATATCACAGCAGGTAGCTCTTCACCATCGCCAACGCTTGCGCAGACTTCGTCAAGGGTGTCGTTTGAAGCAAGCGTATCACCGGCATTGAGAAATAGAACGTAATCGCCCGTTGCACGCTTCAACCCCTTGTTCATTGCGAAGTAGATACCATTGTCGGGCTCTGAGAGTATTTTCACTTCGTGACCGTTCTCAATTGCGTCGTCGTGACGCTTGTATTCCTCCGCTAGCTTCAATGTTTCATCCTTCGAAGCACCGTCTATAATCCAGTGCTCGACATCGTTATGGGTCTGCCGCTCTACCGATTGCAGGGTAGGGCGCAATACCTTCTCGGCATTATATGTTATTGTAATGATTGTAATCTTCATGAAATAAAGTCATGCTTCGTTCTTAACTCTTCGTTAAATATTGTACCTTTTCTGTGCCAGCGCATCGGTATACACATCGAGATATTGCATTGCGACGGCATGCTCTGAGTAGTTCTTCACCACTTTGGCTACAGAATTATGTGACAAGCGCTCATGGTTGCTGTCGTCAAGAGCCCATGCAATACCATCAGCGAGGTCGTCCGAGTCGCGGAACTTTGCAACATAGCCCGTCGTCAGATGGTCAATCATTTCCGGAATGCCACCAACGTCGAAGCCGACACAGGGCACACCGCAAGCCATCGCTTCCATTATGGTGTTCGGCAGATTGTCTTCCAGCGACGGAAGGACGAAAACATCAGCACTGTTGTATACATTTACGATTTTATGCTCATCTGAAACGTATCCCAACGGATAAGCCGTTAGCGGCAGTTCGGCAGCGATGTCCTCACTGTGGCCACCGAGTATAGCGACAACAGTGTTCTTTGCGATATCGGGATGCTTCTCTACAAGATGGCGGAGGGCATCGACGAAGTATGCCATACCTTTCCGCTCGTCGGTGACGCGTTGCGAAACGAAGAGTATAATGTTCTCTCTCAGGGGCAGTCCGAGAGCCCGCCGTGCTTCGTTCTTGTCCCCTTTGGCGAATATATGAGTGTTTATAGGATTCGGAATAGCAGTTACCTGCTGATGATGGAACAGTCCGCTCTTGACTGCTTGGCGTTGGAGCCACTTGCTGCAAGTAACAAAGTGGATTGTACTGTTGTGAATAATCTTATGCTTCTTGCGCCAAACCTTTGCCGACAGGTCGTTCTTTCCACCTCCACCTGGCAGCAACCGACAGTTGTGACATGCCGTCTGATAGCTGTTGCAGCCACGTGAGTAGTGGCATATAGCTGTTGCAGGCCACAAATCGTGCATCGTCCATACCACAGGTTTGCCCGAATCGAGTATCTTGCGGATACCTTTCAGCGACAGCATGCCTTGGTTTACCCACGCCAAGTGAATGATATCAGCCTCCTTGAAGTAGCGTGTGCGAGTTATATCGATACCTGCGTTGGCGATATCAATTTCGAAAAGGTGCTCACGACGTAAGTGAAGGTGAAAGAAAATGCATAGTCTTTCCCACAAAAAGGCAAACTGCGCTTTCCAGTAATGCCCCACTGGAGCTACTGTTATCTCGTCGGTCTCCTTATCGCGGACAAGCATCCGCGCCTTAACTCCATTGTTGTTAAGTGCGTTCATCAGACGGATGGAAGCCACGGCGGCACCGCCCGTCTTTTCAGAGGTGTTCACTATCAGTAATCTCATCGTCGTTTCTTTTATCTGACAAAGGTAACATAAACCCAAGACAATACAAAACAAATCCCCTTTTTTTATTTCCTCCAACTCCCACTTATCACCGCTTATCATCGCCTGTTATCGCTTATCCCAGCCTGTCTCTCCTCTCTTGGTCCGTTGACCTAAATCAAAAAATAGCGAAAAAGTGTAAAAAAAACACATTTATCTATTGCATATTAAAAAAATAAGTTGTACCTTTGCACCGTCAAAAGGTTAATAGATTGTTTAGGTTAGTAGTAATAGATTTAGGTTTTTAGTTATTTTATTTTAAGGTAGAAGTTTAACGGATCGTATATGGATGACTATGGAAACCGTGAGGTTAACATATGATTTTGAAGGATTTTTAGTTAAACATAGGCTTAGGCCCTGGGGCTCGTGAGAGTTGCAGGGTTTTTTATTGTACCTTAATCAAGCGCCTTTCTATCTGCTGAATTATCCATTACAGCTTATATATAAGCGCTACGGCATAGGCTGAAATGCCTTCCTGCCTACCGGTGAAGCCAAGTTTCTCGGTGGTGGTAGCCTTTATTGAAACCGTATCTGGGTCACAGTCAATCACTTTTGCGAGACATTTCTGCATGTCGGGGATATGCGGATTGAGCTTCGGACGTTCCGCGCACACTGTTGCATCGATGTTTCCTACACCGTAGCCTTTAGTCTTTATAAGTTCCACTGTTTTCCTTAGGATAATCTTCGAGTCCATGTTGAGCGTCGCCTCGGACGTATCGGGGAAGTGATAACCGATGTCGCGCATGTTCGCCGCACCAAGAAGAGCATCGCAGATGGCATGTATCAGCACGTCGGCGTCGCTGTGTCCGAGCAGTCCCTTGTCGTTTTCAATCTCTATTCCGCCAAGTATCAGTTTGCGACCTTCCACAAGTTTGTGAACATCATAGCCCATTCCAACACGGAACGGAACTGTAAATGCATTGTTATTTCTTTTTTCTTCCATATCGTTGAATTATTTTCAATTGCCTTGAAAAGGCAAATACGTTAAACTTTTATTCTGTCTTGCTGTTCCAATTCCTTCATATTCCCAACTCTTCCAAATAGTAATTGTGCCAGCATAAGCAGGTAAATGAATTTGGAAGGGACTATAAGTCGACCGTATTCTGCCATTGACCCCAGTACGGCAACTATCAGATTGCTTGCTCCCATCATAAGAAACATGGCGCAGCACCAGTCTGTCTGCTTTGTCCTACGGATGGAAATGCACAGCGCACTGAAGTAAACCGTCAGCAGAAGATACACCCATCCGACCTTCATATTCAGCATATCGAACGGTGTTTTGGGTGAAACATACAGCGTATCGAGAAGATTCTCGTGAGCCGAAAGATTCATTCGCCGTGCAATGCTTATAAGTTCAGCCTTCGGATTCTCACCCCGTGAGCCGTCCACCAGCTTCGTTACAGTCGGCATATCCCAATGTTCAAGAACCACGTAGTTTGTTTCCTTGAACAAATCGGCGTACGTCAGCTTATTAGGACCGCGTCCTTTCTCCTTGTAACTCTGCTGGATGTAATTTCTCAATTCGACATTATCCGTTTTCGCAGGTTCGAGTAAACCGTCCTTCCGCATGTTGAAGAAGTTGTTGTAGAGGCTTACTTTTGAAACAGCAAATACCCCATAGTGCTGCTTGTAAGCCACCATGTACATCAGAACAGCAGCGGTCGTCACTATAACAGCGCCCAATCCCAAAGCCGTGCGCCGCCAAAGCTGTTTCTTTTGCCATGCCATAAGCAGCAAGGCAACGCCTGTCACCGGCAGCAAATAAATGAATGCAGGTCTAAGGAATATAAGAAACATCAGCCAAAAGAAAACTCCGAGAGCATGCCAGAGTGGCTTCCCGTCATAGAAAGACAAGAAACTGTAGACGAAGAAAATAGAACCGGACACCGCAAGCGACTCCGTCAGCACGTGGCAGTGCCACATTGCGAATGCCGGTAGTATGGCTATGATGACAGAAAGATAAAATGCCACACGCTCGGAGCCTGTCGCCCTTATCGCTATTTTGTAGAAAAACCACAGTGAAATCCACGATATTGCGTTCTGCAAGACAACCGCCAGTGTCAGCATGTGTCCCTTTCCTGCAACAAACCGGCAGAAAGCAAGGAACGCAGGATACACCGGTGTGCGGTCGACATCAGGGAAACCTGCTTCGAAACGCTCCCAAGCATCAATGTATGATGCCGTGTCGTATGACGTGATTGCCCCACCGGCGTCAGCCAACATTGCAACGGAGCTTACTACAGCAAGCGCGTATAATAATATAATATGTGTACGATGAGGATTACTTGATGGCATTCTCCCCGCGCTTATTGGCAAATATACAGCATAGTTGGGCAAGCATCAGAAGATAGATGAACTTCGACGGCACCACAAGACGGCTGAATTCCGTCATCGCTCCTACAACTGCAACGATGATATTGCTTACTCCCATCATCAGCATCAGAAAGTTCGCCCAGTTCAGCGTGCCCTTCTTGCGATAGTCTGCGTATATAGCTATTATGTAGAACAGCAGAATGAGATATACCCAACCTAGCGAAACGTTGAATATATCGAAAGGATTATTGCCTCCGGCGTCCAACAACAGCTCCTTGCCGGCATTGTAAGTGTGGCGCAGAACACCAATGAATTCATCCCCGATGTGTGCCTTCCGCGACTCGTTCTCAAGTTTCGTGACTGACGGAAGGTCAAAATCATCAATTACAACATTGCTGGTCTCACGTCCGAGAACGTCGAAGTTGACCGTGTTTGGTCCACGTCCGTATTTCTTATAGCTGTTTTCAAGGAAAGCGTGAAGCTTCATATTGTCGGTCTTCTCTGGGTCGAGAGTCCCGTTCTGGCGCATTATGAAGTAGTTGTTGTACGTGCTCACGCGTGTTATTGCGAACACACCGTACTGCTTTTCAAAAGCTTTCATGTACGAAACCAATGTCCCGGCAATGATAAAGAGTTCCAATATTCCAACAACAGCCTGCTTGCGAGCGTCTTTCTTCTGCCATATCATGATGATGAAGGCGACGAAAAGCACCGGAAGAAGATACAGGAACGCTGGCCGGAGGAACAATAGTAAGAACGTCCACACGAACGCCCCGGCTACGCTCCACCATGATTTCCTGTTGTAGATGTTTAAAAGACAATAAAAGAGGAATATGGAAAACGACACCGACAGAGACTCCGTCAGTATGTAACTGTGCCACATTGTGAACGCCGGGATAACGGCAACGGCAAGTGAAGACCAGAAAGTAGCCTTCTTGGAGCGTGTCACCCGTGCCGCAATGCGGTAGAAACACCATATCGCAACCCACGAAACAATATTCTGCACGATTATTGCGAGCAGCTGCATGTGGCTTTCTCCGGCTACGTAACGGCAAATCTGAAGAAATGCAGGGTAGACAGGCGTGCGGTCAATGTCTGGAATTCCGGCTCCGAAACGGTTCCATGCCACCAGGTACGACTCGCTATCGTATGAGCGTTGTACACCGTAAATGATAATCTGGAGCAGTGAAACAACCACTGCGACTATCATTACGACCAGCAATCGGCTTCGTACAATTTTGTTGGCTTTCATAGGATGTCCTTTTGTTTATTAGATGTCGGAGCCGGATGAGGCTTCATCTGCGGTGGAACAAGTCCTTGATGCCGTCCATGTCGAACGACAATGTGAAACGCAAAGTCTGGTCGAGCGGGTTACTCTTCGCAGTTGCAATGACGTAACCAGCATCGAGTGAGAATACGTTCATCTTGAAACCGGCACCCACAGTGAAGTATTTACGGTTACCCTTGTTCTCGCTCTCGTGGTGATAACCTGCGCGGACGCTGAAGCGGTCGTTGTAGGTGTACTCGGCACCGACACTCCACTGCACTTCTTCCATTTCCTCCTTGAAGCCGCCCGGGGCATCGCTGAAACTCTTGAAGATACCCGAGATACTCGATACATCATAGTAATCCTTCTGCACACGGTCCTGATACTCTTCGGTACTCTCGCCCTCTTTCTGCTGCGGATATGTCGGGACAAGCAGCTTGTTGGCATCGGCAGCGATGGTGAAACGGTTGAATTCGTCGATAGGAATCATCACGGCAGCTCCCAGACGGAGGTCTGTCGGAATGAATTCGCTGTTGTCGTCACCTCCGAAGGATATCTTCGAACCTATATTAGAAATGTTGAGACCGAGTCCGAGCTGGCATTCGCGGCTTCCCATGTTGAAGTAGTTCTGATAGTAGCACGAAATATCGGCAGCGAAGGCAGAACCGGGAGACGTGTCTTCGGTGTAGTCGTACTTCAAGTCAGAGTATATCCAGCGTACTGCCGCACCAAGCGAGAAGTGCTCACTCAGCATCAGCGAGTAACCGACATCTATTGACATCTCGTACGGATTGATAGTCATATCGTTCGTTCCGTCCTGCGATGAGCTCGTCTGGACCTCACCCAGCGAGAAGTAACGCACCGAACCGCTCACTGCGCTGTAGTCGCCTATGCGATAATAGCCTGCCAGATAAGCGAGGTCCATATCGTTGACGAGTTGGCGAAGCCAAGGTGTGTAGTTGAGAGATACGCCCGCACGGCTTATCGCAAACGGATACTTCGACGGGTTCCAGTACTGTGAGTTGACATCAGGGTCGGTTGCTGCGCCTACGTCACCCATACCGCCGGCACGCGCATCAGGTGCTATGGTCTGCGAAGTCACTGATGCCTTCACCGGATTGAACATGTCACGCTTGTCCTGCGCCGATGCGGTTGCAACGGATAAGACAAGCATTGCCATGCCCGTCGCTTTCAAAAGTATTTTATTCATGAAATCTTTCTGTTACTATTATCCATTAATCAAATAATTAACGCACGGTTGCGCTAATTATTGTTTATGACGATAAGTTTCTTAGCTTTCGAGGCTTTCTTACTTCCGTTGCTACCTAGTCGAACTCTGTAGAGGTACACTCCCGTCTGAAGACGTTGTCCGTCGTCGAGCGTCAGGTTCCAGTCGACAGTGAAAGCGTTGCCCGTCGACACTCCCGTTGTGGTGTGCTGCCAGAGCAGACGGCCGCTCATGTCGAACACATCGATAATGACATCGACGTTGGCACCGGCGAAATTGTGAGTCACAATGAATGTAGTAGATGTCGAAGCCGGGTTGTTAGTCACGCTGATGTTGCTTATATCAGGACTCAGACCGTTGACAACGTTGAAGTTGAGCGTTGCCGTCGACGAGTTGTTGAGGATGTCCCATGCGCGGAATTGCAGTTTATGCGGACCTTCTGACAGTTCCGGAATGCTGTAATGGGTAGAGCCTGAGGTGTAGCTGCCGAAGTCGAACGTGAAGTTACTGTTCAGATTGTACGTCCGTTCCATCTGTCCGTCGATGATAAGCTGCAAGTCGTGGCCGATGCCGGCGCCCGAAGCGTTGATTCCGTTACGGTCGGTGACGTTGGCAACGAAGTACGGTGTGCTGTTCACATTGCCTCCGTTGACGAACGACGGCGTGTTAAGATAACAGTAGATGGACGGTCCTATTGAGTCGTTGGCTACACTGTCGGAACCGTTGATGTAGAAGTCCTCCGACGAACCGTTGGCCGTTACCGTGCGCTCATTGTTGACTGCATAGAGCGTTATCTGTCCGCTGCCCTCCGCGTAGTTGATGTCGCGAGGCACGGCAAAGGTGAAGTCAAATATGCCGGAGCGAACACTGTCGTTGCCGGAGTACAGAGTCTTCGTGCGGTCGTAGAACTCGAACGCCGGAGCCTCTGTCGCTGCGTAGGCGTTCTGCTTGCAGACGATGATCTCACGGGTGTCGCGAACCGTAGCCGAAAGCAGTCCGTTGAAGCCTGTATCGACATATCCGTTTTTGACAACGTGGCCCTTCACGCGGCAGACGGAGCCTGCACGGAGTACCGGCTGGTTGCTTGACGACGTGCTGATGCCGTTGATGGAGTCGACGACGACGGTCTGTGTCGGCAGATTAAGCGACATTGCCGGGTCGCCTAGGAGAGAGTATTGCAGCTTGTTCTGCGTCAAATCCTGCTGGCCGGATATCATAAGGTTCTTCGTCAGACGCTGTGCCTCGCCGAGAGTGATAGGCTTCCCGTTCTCCAGTTGCAGCACATAGCTCATGAATGCCATGTTAAGCGGAGTGTTGTCCTGAGCGTAAACGGTACGGGTAGTGCCATAGAAAGCCACCGCGCCACCGTTCGGGTTGAGTACTGCGGTCTCGCCGATGGTGGCATCGGTACCGTCGAACGGCATGATGTCACAACTTGCAGTAATCCACAGAGGCAGGTTCTGATTGGTGAAGTTCTCGAAGTCGGAGATGACGAGCACTCCCTCGTGCGACAGCATGCGCTCGGCACCGTGTCCGGCATAGTCGAATATGAGCGCGCCCTCAGCCTGTTGTTTCTTTATTATAGATGTAACCTCTGGATATGAATAACCTGTCGACGACGACTGGCGCGTGTATGCATCCCACATTACTTTCTTGACGAGGTATCCCGGGTGGCTGTTGATAGTCTGTTCGGCAGCGCGGTTCACGTCGGTCATATGGATATTGCCGTCGGCACGTGAGTTACCATCGTCGCCAAGGAACATAATCGTATTCTCCCAGCCGCCCGCATTGCGGTTCGTCTTGTAGTTGATGACCTTGTCGACCATGACTTTCGCGTCGGCATCGGTGGTCACCGGGAATCGGCCAACGCCCATGTCCTCTTTATCTCGTGTCTGAATGCTGGTGTTGCTGCCACCCTCACCGTCGTCGAGGAGCGTGAACCATCCGTCGTCGACATAGCAACGGGTGTGGCTGAAGGAGTTGTCGCTCTCATAGCAAAGCAGATAGTCGTCGGCATCGAGTGTGCTGGCGTCGCTCGTCAGCATGCGGTTGTCCCACAGGCAGTCACCAAAGAGAAGCAGGTGCTTAGGCATCTCGGCTTCGGTTGTTGCACGGTCGTACATCATCTTTAGGTAACGGCGATATGCACTCGCATCAGGCGTACCGCTTGAGAACTCATTGTACAACTCGTCGGCTGGCACGATGTTCACCGTCAGACTGTCCTGTTGCTCGTGGAAGGTAGCAAGGCGCTGTGCCTGTGCAAGCAGCTTCTGACTCGTCGGGATAATGATTACCATGTCGGCGTTCTTGTCTGCGTGGTGGTCCTGGTTCGTTACGCCATACACATAGCGAGGTGCAGGGAACGTAGCGGTCGATAGATTCGGGATGGCACGCGGCTTATCGTAAGTGAAACTTATATAGTCGAGACGCAGCGGACCACCGCTGAGGCACGTTACGACGACAGAATCGGTCGGCATAAGGCTGTCGACACGCTGGATAATTGTAGTCTGTGCTGCCGCATCACCACTGTTGACGATGTTGTATGACGCCGTTGACTCCTGCAAAGGCTTCCCGTTGACGGTGACAGAGAATGTTGACGATACTTCGGCGGTAACGTTGATGTTCATTACGGCACTCGTTGCGTCGGCAGGCTTCGTGAATGTGTACGCACGATGGCTTCCGGCGTTTATCGGGTCGTTCTCGAAGAGATTGCGGCCGCCATGATACCACGAATAGTTGTCGACCTCGTGGAGATTGTGATAATCGTTAGCGCGGAGGTACTGTGTGTCGATGAATTCGGCACTGTCAATCTGCAGTGGGTCGCCATCTATGTCGCTGAGGAAGTAACAACCATAGGTGGAGTAGGGGTTGCGGGTCCGCATGGTTGCCGTTGGCGACGACCAGCTGACGGGACCACGACCGTAGAAGAGACGGCGACCGTTGATGGTGACGGTGGGGACTTCCGGTAAGTCGTCCTCGGCTTTTAAGTCGGCACCGTTGAGTTCTTCGTTGATGAGATGACCGCCATAGCCGAATATTCTGACTTTTGATACATCGGAGAAGCCGCAACTGCGAATGAGATTGCTGGTGAGCTGATAGACGCCATCCTCCGGTACGCTTATCTTGACCCATTTGCCGCTCGCCATCTTGCTGTGGGCGGCATAGCGTGAAGCCGGTGATGCGTCGTCGGCAAGTGTTCCGGCAGCCTGGGCACGAAGCAGCGCAGGCTTTCCACTTTTCGCTGAATGCTTTGGCGCGGCTTTCAACTCCATCATGAAACTGACGAGGAACATCTTCTTGCCACCACGCTCTACTATCGGGATGAGCGAAAACTCAAGACTGCCGTTCTTTCTGTCGACAACGATTTGCTGATGAACGTCCGGCAGCGTCGGCAATGGCTTTCCACTGACTTTGTTGTACAGCCGAATATCCTCGTCGCTCATATCGATGAACTCGGGATAACGCATGCTCAGCGTGTACGTTGAGTCGTTGTAGTTGCGTCCCAACGGTATCGAATATGTGAACTCCGGTAAAAGGGAGTCTATCGTTACGTCGTCAACAGTGAGGTTGAAGAACCTTTGTGTCTGTGCGTGCAACGCTCCGGCAGCAAGGATACAAGCCACCGTGGCAAGCATGCAGCGCCACCATCTGTTAAATATCTTATTTCCTTTCATCTTTCGTTCCTTTCCTTTGCCAGAATGCCTTCTGCTTTCAGCCATAATGACAGAATGACAAAAAGTGGTTCGTCTATAGCCTGCTAAGTAATGGCATAAAGCCTAACGCATTACAATAGTCCACATCCGCAAGTCACTTTTCCTTCTCCCCACCTTCGGAGGGGCTGGGGGAGGCTTTGTTATTTACACTTACACTCCATGACTTTCTTCTCTCCGATGAAGCCTTCCATCAAGTCTTCGATATTTACGTCACGTCTGCTTTCAGGGCAACCGGTGAAAAGTATGTCGCCGGTGCGCACCGTCATCCAGCGGCTTATGTAGCTTATAGCCTCGTCGATGGATGTTGTCATCTCCGCAGCGAGCCCCGTCTGCACCGTCGTTCCGTTGACATCGAGATGGAAACTGAGCCTGTTGGCCTCCGGCAACTTGTCCTTTGGAATCCATTCGCCTATGACCGCCGAGCCGTCGAAGCATGTGCTCATCTCCCACGGCAGACCTTTCTTGCGAAGCCGCCCTTGCAATTCGACTGCACGGAAGCCTATTCCGACCGTCACTGCGTCCCAATAGCGATGGGCAAAGCGTACGGGAATGCTCTTGCCGAGACGGTTTATACGTACTGCAAGCTCCACTCCGTAGTCAATCCTGCCGAGGTCGTCGGGGGCGAAGAACGGTTTCCCGCTCTTGGTCAGCGCCGTATCGGGCTTGCAGAACACGACTGGTGCTCCGTCTTTTTTTAACGCATTTTGCTCCGTTTTATTGTGTCCGGCATAGTTGCCATATAAACAAAATATCTTCATCGTTAGTCTGTTGCTTCGTTGGCGGCTCCTTTCCGTTGTCCGCTATGCGCCACAAAGTTACGCAAAACTTCCCGAATAGCAAAGATATAAACGTCTATTTCGCTGCCAATAGCTTCTTTGAATGCGATGAATTCTTATGATTTCATGATGTGGCTTGTGACCTTTTGTGGAGAAAAATAAATTAAAAGCCAATATGAAATCTGACCTTCCGCATTCCCGTTCGTTAACTTTGGCATTTCAGAAGGTCATCTCCCAGGTTTTGAGAGGGTAGGGGGAATGAAATGAATTGCGTGATTACCCGATAAGATTAATGTACTTTGGGAAACTTCATGGTGAAGGTTGTGAGGCCGTCGTCTGTAGAAGAGACGCTGACCTTTACACCTGTGCGCTCGAAGATAGCCTTTGCCAGAGACAGACCGATGCCGTGACCGCTCACGCCGGCAACGTTTTCGCCACGATAGAACGGTTCAAAGATATGGCGTATGTCGTTTTTGGAAATGCCGGTGCCCTTGTCGGAAACTGTAACGGTGTTGCGGTCGGCTACAACAATTGCCTTACCGTCGTTGGAATACTTGCGGGCGTTGCTTATAATGTTCCTCAATGCGATGCCAAGTAGGTCCGGACGACCGCGAACTATGAAGTCGTGATTGATGGTTATCTTGGTGTCCTCATCGCGGAACTGCTCAAGGGCAATTGAAATTTTCACATAGTCGGGGTCTCCGGGATTGATTTCGTTGGCGCGGACGTGGGAGAAGGTGAGGAGGTTTGCCATGATACGGATGATTCGGTCGGTCTCCTTGCCTATGCGCTGAAGGGAGTTGCGGTAGAAAGCGGCATCGCGGTCCTTCATAAGAGCTATCTCGCATTCGCCCTGGATGGCCGTCAGCGGGTTGTTGATTTCGTGTGACGCGTTGTTGACGAACATCTTCTCGGTCTGGTAGTCCTCGTCGATGCGGTCGACAACACGAATGGCGTAGATGCGGCTTATGATGACCAGTATGACAATGGCTATGACGATGACCCACAGAACAGCCCAGAACATGGTGTTCCAAAGCTCTTCACTGTAAGGATTGGTGCTCGTTGCAACGACAACATACACTCCGGTGTTGTCGTTGTAGACGATGGCGGCGCCATATTCCTTGCCGTTCCGGAAGTCGACGACTTCGTTTTTCCTCAGCTTCTTTATTTCCTTGTCCGACATGAACTTGCGAAGCTGTGCGTTGGCCTTTGCAGAGTCCTTTGCAGAAATGAATGCCTCGCGTGACGTCGGGATAGAGCTCCGGCGGCGGCGCTGCACGTTCTGGTAGCGGACAGGGTCGAGTTCGTCCTTGTCGAATTTCTCTACGGCTATGATATGGGCTTTCTCCTCCAGGTATTTATAGTATAGATTTATTGCGTATGTGGAACTGTAGAAGAAGAAAATACCACCGACCATAATCACGATGAGTATGGTTATGGTACTGTACATGAGTGATATTTTCTGTCCGGTCTTCATTTTTCGAAAGCCTTCATGCAGTAACCCTTTCCGACAATGGTGTGTATGAGTTTGTCGGAGAATGGGTCGTCAATCTTGTTTCGCAGATAGCGGACGTACACATCTACTATATTGGTAGCCGTGTCGAAGTCTTTGTCCCATACATCTTTTAATAATTGGCGGCGGGAAAGTGTCTCGCCCTGATGCAGAATGAAGTATTCGAGCAGACGGTACTCCTTCTGGCTCAGGTCCGCCGATATGTCGCCGCGGCAGGCTTTGTGGGTATGGGAGTCGAGACGGAGGTCGCCGCAGGTCAGGGTCTTCTCGTCTTTGAGTATGTCGGCACGGCGGAGGTTGGCTTCGACGCGTGCTATGAGCTCCATAAACTTGAACGGCTTGACGATGTAGTCATCAGCCCCGGCATGCAGTCCGTAGACGATGTCGTCGGTGGTGGTGAGTGCCGTGAGCATGAGTATAGGCGTGGTGAAACCGAACCGCTCGCGGAAGCGCCGGCAAAGGTCGAGACCCGTCATTCCGGGCATGCGTATGTCAAGGATGAGAAGGTCGAAGGGGTTGCCTTCGGCGAATAGCTTCCATGCGTCGTTACCGTTGCTGGCAGTGGTAACGTCGTATCCGAAGTCGCTTAATCCGCGGTTTACGAAGTCGAGGATATTCTCCTCGTCGTCGGCTATTAGTATCTTTTTCTTGTCCATCTATCAGGTTGCAAATATACAAAATGTTTTCTAAAAAACAAGCGGAACTTGGCTTCACAGTCAAATTCCGCCTAACGGAATATAAATAATATTACCGTTCACAAATCTACTACAATCTACAAAAACTTTTTCCGAAGGTATTACAATCCTTTAAAAAGGATAGGATCTATTTCTGTCTGCAAATTTATAGAAAGTCTTTTATACAGCCTAACGAAACAGATTAGAATACTTTAATGCCTGAATTTTTTGTGAATTATTATATATTGTGCATCTTTGTGCCCGCAAACAGGCGTGTTTGCCGTTTTCATTATTAGTTAAAAAAGTATAAACAAAATCTACATTTGATACTTAAAACAGTCATATTAGTTGAAAAGTGGAAGAAAAGGAACGCAAAAAAGATATTATAAAACATTGAAAATTATTTTGAATTGTGTTTCCTTTCCATTAACTTTGCAAATCAAACTAAATCCGGTAAGACCGGAACAATAACAAACCTCTGCACTGAATGTGCAGGAAAACGAAATTTAAAGATGAAGAAAAAACAATTAGCAGTAGTCCTGATGGCCGCAGCACTCGTACTGTCGGGCTGCGCAGGCAAGAAAGAACTGCAGGCATGCCAGGAGAGTAATCAGAAACTGACGACTGAGTTCCAGAGCGCAAAGGAAACGATTGCCGCCAACAACGAGCGCATCAAGAGCCTCGAGGAGCAGTTGGCGGCAGCCAAGAGTCATGCTGATGCTTTGCAGTCGAGCCTCGACAAGAGTCTGACGAATGCCGGCTCGAGCAACGTTAACATCGAGAAGCTTGTCGACCAGATAAATGAGTCGAACCAGTACATACGCCATCTCGTTGAGGTTAAGAGCAAGAGCGATTCGCTGAACTTAGCGCTGACAAACAAACTGACACGTTCGCTGTCGAATGACGAGATGAAGGAGGTCAACGTTCAGGTCCTGAAGGGTGTCGTTTACATCTCGCTGGCCGACAATATGCTGTTCGAGTCGGCTTCATACAAGGTCAACGACCGCGCAAAGGAGACTCTCTCGAAGATTGCCAAGATTATAAACGACTACAAGGACTATGAGGTTCTCGTGGAAGGAAATACCGACAATGTTCCTGTAAGCCAGAGCGCACCGTCGATGAAGAATATCCGCAACAACTGGGACTTGTCTGCTCTGCGTGCATCGAGCATCGTTCAGTACTTGCAGGATAACTTCGGTGTTGACCCGAAGCGCATGACGGCAGGTGGCCGTGGTGAGTATAACCCGATTGCAAGCAATGATACTGAGGTCGGCAAGCAGCGCAACCGCCGCACGCAGATTATCATTACGCCGAAGCTCGACCAGTTCCTTGACCTCATCGACAAGGCTCCTGATGAGAAGTAACAGCCGGTAAGGCTTCTTAAATAGCACATCCGTGAAACCCGTCGCATCTGATGTCGAATTCTTTTCCACATCAAATTAAACGGATTTCACGGATGTTTCGTTTATTCTTTATCCCATTCGGTCCTGTCGGTATTGGCTATATCGTTAACGATTTGGCTGCGTAGCTATGGTAGATCGTTTGACAACGACATCCCAAACTACAGCGCCGTCAATTCGGAAATACTCATGGACAATATAGTTCCGCATTCCCCTTGCCATTTTCCAGGGCGTTTCGGGATGCTTGTCAGTGAATTCTTGGGTTAACATATTTGCTGCTTTAAGGTCTCTGTATTCATAAAATAAATTGTTTTCTTTGCAAATTTATGAAAAAAGATCTGTACTGCCACATTTTATAGTTAAAATTGATACGGAACCATTCTTGCTTTTGTTACTTGCAATTGCAACTTTATAAAACTATACAATGTGAAAAAATAAAATTTGTTTTTTATTTTGTCTTGTGTTCAGTTTGCATTACCTTTGTATCGGAATATACACCTATTTAAAATAAAACGTTATGATTCTTTTCTTCAAAACTCAGTCAAAGAGCATCATTGCCACTGAGGTTGACCACAAGTTGTCGGACGCCGAGGTCAGTGAACTGTGCTGGCTCTATGGCGATGCAACATGTCTTACCGACGAAACGCTAAAGGGCTACTACGTCGGACCACGCCGCGAGATGATTACGCCGTGGAGTACCAATGCCGTGGAGATAACCCAGAACATGGGAATGAAGGGAATTGCCCGTATTGAGGAGTACTTCCCCGTGGACAGTAAGGATGCCGGCTACGACCCTATGCTGCAACGCATGTACGACGGTTTGGACCAGAAAATCTTCACGGTAGACCACGAACCGGAGCCTATTAAGCATGTCGACGACATCGAAAAGTACAACGAAGAAGAGGGTCTGGCGCTCTCTGAGGACGAAATCGCCTACCTCCACAAGATAGAAAAGGAGAACGGACGCCCGCTAACGGACTCGGAGATATTCGGTTTTGCGCAAATCAACTCCGAACATTGCCGTCACAAGATATTCGGAGGTAAGTTTATCATCGACGGAAAGGAAATGGAGTCGTCTCTGTTTAATCTCATCAAGAAGACGACTCGTGAGCATCCTAATAAGATATTGTCTGCTTATGCCGACAATGTTGCGTTCGCGCAGGGTCCTGTTATCGAGCAATTCGCCCCTGCCGACCAAACTACTTCGGACTATTTCCGCGTTAAGGACATCGAGAGCGTTATCTCGTTGAAAGCTGAGACACATAACTTCCCGACAACGGTGGAGCCGTTCAACGGTGCTGCAACTGGTACCGGAGGTGAAATCCGTGACCGTATGGGTGGCGGAACGGGCTCTTGGCCTATCGCAGGTACGGCCGTTTACATGACAGCATATCCTCGCCTCGATGGCGGTCGCCCATGGGAGGACATTCTGCCGGTGCGCCAATGGCTCTATCAGACGCCGGAACAGATTCTCATAAAGGCTAGTAACGGTGCCAGTGACTTCGGAAATAAGTTCGGACAACCGCTCATTACGGGTTCGCTTCTTACTTTCGAACATCAGGAGAACGGAGAGAAATACGCCTACGACAAGGTCATCATGCTTGCCGGTGGCGTCGGTTACGGAACGAAGCGCGACTGTTTGAAGAAGGAACCGCAGAAGGGCAACAAGGTCGTCGTTGTAGGTGGCGACAACTATCGTATTGGTCTTGGTGGCGGTTCGGTATCCTCTGTTGATACCGGACGTTACAGCAATGGTATCGAATTGAATGCCGTTCAGCGTGCAAACCCTGAGATGCAGAAGCGTGCTTACAACCTTGTTCGCGCCTTGACGGAGGAAGATAACAATCCGGTTGTGTCTATCCACGACCATGGTTCGGCAGGTCACTTGAACTGTTTGAGTGAGCTTGTGGGTGAATGCGGTGGTGAAATCGACATGACGAAACTGCCCATCGGTGACAAGACGTTGAGTGCTAAAGAGATTATCGCCAACGAATCGCAGGAACGCATGGGCTTGCTCATCGACGAGAAGCATCTCGAGCGTGTGGAGAAGATTGCAGCCCGCGAGCGTGCTCCGATGTATGTTGTTGGCGAAACGACCGGCGATGCCCACTTCTCTTTTGTACAGGGAGATGGCAAGAAACCGTTCGACCTCGACGTAGCGCAGATGTTCGGTCACACACCGAAGACCGTTATGAAGGACGAAACTGTCGAGCGCCATTACAAGAATGTAGAATACGACCCTAAGAAGGTACAAGAATATCTTAACAATGTACTGCAACTCGAGGCTGTCGCTTGTAAGGATTGGTTGACTAACAAGGTCGACCGCTCCGTCACGGGTAAGGTCGCACGTCAGCAATGCCAAGGTCAGATACAGCTGCCGCTCAGCGACTGTGGTGTCGTAGCACTCGACTACCGTGGCCATACAGGTATAGCAACGGCACTGGGACATGCTCCTCAGGCTGGACTTGCTAATCCTCAGGCAGGCTCCGTGCTGTCGGTTGCCGAGTCATTGACCAACATCGTGTGGGCTCCACTTGCCGACGGAATGAAGAGTCTTTCGCTTTCAGCCAACTGGATGTGGCCGTGCCGCAGTCAGAAAGGTGAGGATGCCCGTCTCTATGCAGCTGTAAAGGCACTGTCCGACTTCTGCTGTGAAATTGGCGTTAACGTCCCGACCGGTAAGGATTCGCTGTCTTTGAGCCAGCAGTATCCTAACGGTGAGAAGATAATTTCTCCGGGAACTGTCATCGTAACATCAGGTGGCGAGGTCAGCGACGTACGTAAAGTAGTTTCTCCGGTCGTCGTCAACGACAAGAACTCTAGCCTTTACCATATCGATTTCAGCTTCGACGAGCAGCGTCTCGGCGGTTCTGCATTCGCTCAGAGCCTCAACCGAGTCGGCGATGACGTTCCGACGGTTAAGAATCCTGACTATTTCGTCAGCTGTTTCAATGCAATTCAGGAGCTTGTCAACCGCGGTTGGATTATGGCAGGTCACGATATATCAGCCGGCGGACTTATAACGACTCTCCTCGAAATGTGTTTCGCAAACGTGAAGGGTGGTCTCAACATCAACCTTCATGACCTTCAGAGTGACGATATAGTAAAGACGCTGTTCGCAGAGAACCCTGGCGTCGTCATTCAGGTAAGCGATGAGCACAAGGCAGAGCTTAAGAAGTTCCTCGAGGATGAAGGTATTGGGTACGCAAAGATTGGCTATCCTGTTCCGAACAGCCGTGAGATAAATGTCAAGAACGGCGAAGAAGAGTACACTTTCGATATAAACGCACTGCGCGACGTATGGTATAAGACCTCATATCTTCTCGATCAGAAGCAGAGTATGAACGGAATGGCACGCAAGCGCTTCCTCAACTACAAGAAGCAACCTCTCGAAATGAAGTTCCATTCTACATTCCGCGGAACTCTGAAGAGCTACGGCATCAGTGCCGACCGTCGCAAGCCGACTGGCATAAAGGCTGCCATCATCCGTGAGAAGGGAACCAACGGTGAGCGTGAAATGGCTTATAGCCTTTATCTTGCGGGCTTCGACGTGAAGGATGTGATGATGACCGACCTCATCAGCGGACGTGAGACACTTGAGGATATCAACATGATAGTATTCTGCGGTGGCTTCTCCAACTCCGACGTACTTGGCTCCGCAAAGGGCTGGGCAGGTGCTTTCCTCTATAATCCGAAGGCAAAGGAAGCCCTCGAAAAGTTCTATAGCCGTGAGGATACATTGAGTCTTGGCATCTGTAACGGTTGCCAGTTGATGGTGGAGCTGAACCTTATCAATCCTCATCACAAGCATCGCGCACACCTGACACACAATGTGAGCCGCAAGTTTGAGTCGTCTTTCCTCGGCGTTACTATTCCGCGGAACAACAGCGTTATGTTCGGGTCACTCAGCGGGGACAAACTTGGACTCTGGGTAGCACACGGCGAGGGCCGCTTCTATCTGCCGGAGCCTGAGGATCATTATAATATTGTAGCTAAATACAACTACGCTGAGTATCCTGGTAACCCTAATGGCTCCGATTATAACGTAGCCGGTATATGCTCGGATGACGGTCGTCACCTTGCTATGATGCCTCACCTGGAACGCGCTATCTTCCCTTGGCAGCAGGCATGGTACCCTGAGGACCGCCGCAACGACGAGGTTACACCTTGGATTGAGGCGTTCGTCAATGCCCGTAAGTGGATTGAGCAGACGCAGAGATAAAAAATTTTGAAGCCTCCCCCAAGCCCCTCCGAAAGGAGGGGTTGTTAAATACCGAAAGCCTGTTTGAGCCATATTGCTATCTTAGATTTTGGCTATTGTACTTGAAAGTAAAACATTTATGTGAATAAAAATCAAATAGATGGCTTTGAAAAGTAATCAAGTAAATACAGAGAACGACAAGAATATCATTACTTCACAGCATGAAAAGGACAACCCCTCCATTCGGAGGGGCTTGGGGAGGCTTTTCCTTACTTTCTTCAAAATCGGCGCATTCACCCTTGGCGGTGGCTATGCAATGATACCGATTATCGAAAGCGAGGTGGTCAAAAAGAACAAATGGATTGACGCTATGACGTTCACCGACCTCATAGCCGTGGCACAAACGTGTCCCGGAGTGTTTGCGGCGAACATCAGTATCTTCATCGGCTACAAGCTGCGGAAGACCAAAGGCGCAATAGTAACTTGTCTCGGCACATGCCTTCCGTCGTTTTTGATAATCCTGATAATAGCCATGTTCTTCCACAGATTTATCGATATACCGTGGATTGCAGCAATGTTCCGCGGCATACGTCCTGCTGTTGTAGCCCTGATAGCTGTTCCTACGTTCAACATGGCGCGTCGGACGGGTATCAACTTACGCAATGCATGGATACCGATAGTGTCCGCTTTGCTTATCTGGCTTTGCGGAGTGAACCCTATTTGGATTATAATTGCAGCCGGTTTGGGAGGCTATCTATATGGTAAAATTGTAAAGGCATGATATTCTTACAACTCTTTTATACATTCTTTCTTATAGGACTGTTCGGTTTCGGAGGCGGTTACGGAATGCTGTCGCTTATCCAAACCGAAACCGTTGTGCATTACCATTGGCTTACAACGGCAGAGTTTACGAATATTGTGGCTATTAGTCAGATGACACCGGGGCCCGTTGGCATCAACTCTGCTACCTATTGCGGTTACACAGCCACAGTGAAAGCTGCTCATGCGGCCGGCTATACCGGTGCTGCCGCTGACGCTTTCGGAGTCCTTGGCAGTGCTTCGTCAACCTTTGCGCTTGTACTTCCGTCGCTGATACTTATGATTCTTATCAGCAAAATGTTCATGAAGTACATGGATACACCCGTCGTTAAATCGATATTCTCAGGCTTACGACCAGCCGTCGTAGGTCTTTTGGCAGCAGCAACACTGTTGCTTTGCAACGGAGACAACTTCTCCACCCCTGACATTAACATGTGGCAATTCATTGTTAGTGTCTTTCTCTTTGCCGCAACCTTCGCCGGTACGATGTGGTTGAAGGTTAATCCAATCAAAATGATATGTTATGCCGCAATCGCCGGATTAGTTTTGCTGTATTAAAATGACGCGAACAGAGTGCTGTTAGTCGTGCAGCACGCGTATTGAACGTCCGTCCATGCGCAGCAGATGACCCTCGAGAACGTCCTGGCGGTTGGAGTCGAAGCCTTCCATACTGCCCACCTTGTACCACGTTCCCTGTGGAATTTCAACCACCTGATCCTTCTCGCTGGCGTTGATGCAGACTAAAATATTGTTCCAATTGTCGCCGCCGGCATGGTCCTTGAGCATGAATGTTACCATACAGTCTTTCGAAGGAAGGAACTCCAGATGCTTTCTTACCTCATCGGCATTACCCATACGGAATGCCGGATGCTCCGCGCGGAAGTGCAGAAGCTCAGAATAGAACTTGAAAACATCAGGATATTTGTACAGGTTCGACCAGTTTATGGCGTTGATTTTGTCCGATGAGTTGAATGAATTGTGCACGCCCTGCTTCGTGCGGAGAGCCTCCTCGCCGCTGAGCATGAACGGAACGCCCTGCGAAAGGAATACCACCGTCTGCGCAATCTTGTCCAACCGTATCAGCTCGTCTGTACTTATGCCGGGCAGCTCGGTACGAAGTCTGTCCACGAGGCACATGTCGTCGTGGCAACTCACGTAGCTAATCATCTGCGTCGGCTCGTCTGCCCACGGCTCCTTCGTATAGTTCACCTTCGAATAATCTACCTGCGGATGTGCTATCATACCCGCAATGCCAGCCTTGATGCTTTCCTCCGAGCCCGGAATACCCGCAAGGAACGCACCCTTATGGTCGTCGGAGAACGGACCGCGGAGTGCATCGCGAATTTCATCGGAGAAGGCTGCGATGCCCGGCATCTCCTTTATGTTCGCCTTGACGGCAAGCTGCTCGGTCGGCAGCGCGCACTGTCCGGCACTCCAACCTTCCCCATAAACGAATATTTGAGGGTCAATCTCGTTGAGGCGCTTGCGTATCAGGTTCATCGTCTCAATGTCGTGAACACCCATAAGGTCGACACGGAAACCATCGATGTGGTACTCCTGTGCCCAGTAAGCCATGCTTTCAATCATGAACTCACGCATAAGCGGTTTCTCCGATGCAGTCTCATTGCCGCAGCCGGAGCCGTTGCTGGGCTTGCCATCTGCCGTATAGCGATAGAAAGCGCCGGGGAATGTACGTTCAAAGTTACTGTTTTTCAAGTCGAAGGTATGATTGTAGACGACATCCATTATGACACGGATACCGTTCTCGTGCAGTTTCTCAATCATAGTCTTAAACTCGAAGATGCGTCTTGTGGGCACCGACGGGTCGTAACTGTAGCTTCCCTCCGGCACGTTGTAGTTCAGCGGGTCGTAGCCCCAATTGTATTGCGGCTCCTCGAGGCGGTTCTCGTTGACAGAAGCGAAGTCGAACGATGGCAGAACGTGCACCGCATTGACACCAAGTTCTTTCAGATGTTCGATGGCACGCTTCTCCGTCAGGCACAGAAACTTACCTTTGTTGACCAGTCGCGAACTGTTGTCCATCGAGAAATCGCGGTAGTGAAGCTCATAAATCATAAGGTCGGCAGGCGACTTGGTAGGTACACGCGTGTCAGTCTCCCATCCTACGGGGTTCGTATCTTTCAAATCGATGACGGCGCCGCGCTTTCCGTTGCGTCCGACAGCCTTCGCAAAGACTCCCGGAGTTTCCCCCTTGCCGATGTCGAAGGTGTAGAACTTGCCCTTGAGGTTGCCCCTCACGGTCTTCGTCCACACATCCTTGCCGGCAGGGTCCATCTTGTATGTCTTGTAACGAGTGTCGCCCTGTCCCGATTTGTACAGGTACAGCTTCGGACGCTTTGGAGAATTGAGTTTGAATACAGTATGTTTCGGACTGTATTCAACTTCGTTGAACATATTTTGAGCATTTGCCTGCAAAGAACTTGCTATCATTATAATTCCTAAAATAAGACTCCTGAACTTCATCTTTATTCGCTTTTAATGCAATATATGCCGCAATTTGTGGTGCAAAGGTAATAAAAAAAATCTTTTATTGTCCGTTATTAACTGATAATCACTAAACTTTACAGTTTTTGTATCGTCACTAAATGAAACAAAAAGTAAAAAAAATGAATTTGAAAAGGGAAAAGATAGCGATATTGTCATTATTCGTTGCCTTCGGCATGTCTCCGGTTTTTGCTCAGCATGTAACAATTGACAAATTGCGTCCGCAGGTCTGTGGCAGTCATTACGGTTGCTGCCAGCGTGCCGACAGTTGCGTAACTCCGCAGGACGTGAGCCCTTCCACGCTTATAATATATTATGAGAAGTCGAACAAACGAATACTGAAGGCTGCCAAAAAGATAGGTGCCGAGGTCGTCTACACCTACCAGAACTTCAACGCTGTTGCCCTCCGCAAGCCTGACACTTGGTCGCTGGAGCGCACGAAGGCGTACTTTGAGCACGTCAAGGGTGTCCTGCAGGTCAGCTATGACCAGGTTTATCATATTGACTAACGTGAAATACACTGAGGGGCTTGGGTGGGCTTTATCTTGTTTCACAGCCTTCCCTTCTCTCTATAGCTGTAATACGCCCCGTCGCACACAATGACGTGGTCGAGAAAGTATATCCGCATGATGTCGCAAGCTTTGCGGACACGCTCCGTCAGTTTGTCGTCGAGGCGGCTCGGAGTGTTGTTGCCACTCGGATGGTTATGGCATAGCGCAAGGATTGTGGCGTTGACGAGCAGTGCCTCCTTCATTATTACACGTACGTCGACGGCCGTTTCCGTTATGCCCCCATGACTTATCCGTACCGGTTTGATGAGTTTGAAGTTTTGGTTCATTAGCAGTATCCACGCTTCCTCTACATCCAAGTCCTGCATTTTCGGGTGCATGAAGTTGTAGATTGCCGTCGCCGAGCCTAAGTCTTGCCGTTGCTCAGCGGTCGATGCGGCACGCCGCTTGCCCAGTTCGCACGCCGCAATGATTGTGATAGCTTTCGCCGGACCCATTCCGTGGTACTGCTCTAAATCATGGATAGACATCTTGCCGAGAGTGTTCAGATTGTTGTTGCAATCGCGTAGTATGTCTTTCATCAGGTCGACGGCACTCTGCTTTGTCGAGCCGGAGCCGATGAGGATGGCAAGCAGTTCAGCGTTGCTGAGTGCGGCGGCGCCCAGTCTCTCAAGTTTCTCGCGTGGTCGGTCTTCTATTGACCATTCGTTTATGTTCATAGTGTGATGTAAGTTTATAGTTATTGTTGTGTTGTAGTCAGCTCGTTCCTGCCATCCCTTTATTTGGACAGAATGACATAATGGCAAAAAATATACCTGTCAATGGTATAATTGCCACAAATCAATTTTTCATCTCCCCTCCTTCGGAGGGGGTGGGGGAGGCTTTTAATTACTTATAAAAGTTCTTCTGGTACGCCTCGAACTCACCATTTCCACGCACGCAGCGCTTCCACCATGCCGAGATGAAGCCACAGCCGTATCCCATAAGCTGGGTGAATGCAGCACGAACGCTTAGCAGTCCGATGTGCAGACTATGGTTCTTCGCTGACGAATCAATGCAGATAAGCAGCGAGTAGAGTAGGAGAGGGGCTATTGCGATGAGGCTTACGGTGACGCCCGTGCATGTGCTGGTACCTGCGAGACTCTCGCCTGTGATGATGCCGATGCCGTATACGAATACTAGAAGCAAGGCGATGACACCAACGGTGAAAACCATTGGCAGCAGGTGGACAATCTTCAGGCTTTCAGGATATTTCTTGTAGAGGTTTATACGTGCTATTCCGCTGTTGTAGACCTGCCGCCAGAACTTGCGGAAGTCGGTGCGGCGCTTGTGGTAAACCCATGCTCCGGGGAACAGCCGACAATGGCAACCAGCCTTGAAGATGCGGATTGAGAAGTCGATATCCTCACCGAAGCGCATCTTGGAGAAACCTCCAAGTTTCTTGTAGACGTCGCTGCGGATGCCCATATTGAACGAACGGGGATAGAACTTGTCGAGTTTTTTCTTTCCGCCACGTATTCCACCGGTCGTGAAGAAGCTCGTCATCGAGTACGAAATGGCCTTCTGTGTCGGCGTAAACGACGAGTGTGCCCTGTCGGGACCTCCGAAAGCCTCTGCTGGTTCACGCTCCAATTCCTCGTCGATGGCAGCAAGGTAGCCTTCAGGAACAACCACGTCGCTGTCGAGGATAAGCAGATAGTCGCCCTTGGCACGCTCCGCTCCGTAGTTGCGGCTTTGCCCCGGTCCGCTGTTTGGCTTATTATAATAATGTATGTCGAGCTTGTTGGTGTACTTGTCGCATACCGGCTTGCACGGCACTGACGACCCATCCTCGACGATAACGACCTCGAAGTCCTTCTCGCTTTGATGCGTCAGGCTCTCAAGAAGTTCGTCGACCTCGTCCGGACGGTTGTAAACTGGAACAATGATGGAATACTTCATTTAAGGTAAAAATAAAAAATCCCCACCAAGCCTCGCCCAAGGGGAGGATGTTTAGTTACCTGAATCGCATGTCTTTTGTTGATATAGCAAATGTAATCAAACACCCTCCCCTTGGGGGAGGCTTGGTGGGGATAGTTGCTTTTTCGTATTATGCGCGGCCTACATAGCTGCCGTCGGAGGTCTTGATGGTGATGACGTCGCCCTCGTTGATGAACAGAGGAACGCGGACCTCAGCACCGGTCTCCAGCGTTGCAGGCTTTGTTGCGTTAGTGGCGGTGTTGCCCTTGACGCCCGGCTCGCTGTGAGTGACCTTCAGATTCGTCTTGTCAGGCATCTCGGCTGACAGGATGTCGCCGGTCTGAGTGTCGGTCTGAACGTCTACAACGTCGCCTTCCTTCATGAATTCTCCACCCGTTATCATGTCGCGGGAAATAGGAATCTGCTCGAAAGTCTCCTGATTCATGAAGATGCAGCCTGTTGCATCCTCGTAGAGATACTGGTAAGGGCGGTGCTCTACACGTACGTCGTCGAGCTTGAAGCCTACCTGGAATGTGCGATCCAGTACACGGCCGTCAGCGACGTTCTTAAGCTTTGTGTTCATAACGGTGTTGCCCTTGCCCGGCTTACGGTGCTGGAAGTCGATGCACTTCCAAATGCCGCCGTCCATGCGGATGCAAGTTCCAATCTTGATTTCCTGTGAATTAATCATAATTTACTATAATCCTTTTTTGTAGTATTTTTCTTTTGCGCGTGCAAAGGTACTGCAAATGAGCGGAATAACAAAGAAAATCGCTAAGTTTTTGTTATTATGCCATATTGCAGCGCCTTTTGTTTAAAGTTGCTGCAAATGAGCCGAATAACAAAGAATAACACTAAGTTTTTGATTTATTCCTTGGTTGTTTCCAAAAGTTTATGTAATTTTGCACCCCGTAACGGCAGTTTAGCTCTGCCTGTTACATGTAATACGCACAATAACAATAAAATAGATAAGAACAATGAAAAGAACTTTTCAGCCACACAACCGCCGTCGTGTCAACAAGCATGGCTTCCGCCAGAGAATGGCAACAAAGGACGGTCGCCGCGTTTTAGCAGCTCGTCGCGCTAAGGGTCGTAAGCAACTGACCGTTTCAGACGAGAACCACGGCAAGTAAATACGTCTCTGCTTAAGTAGAGATGGAACGGACAGAACGGAAGGATGCAAGGTGAATTCTTTGCCTCTTTCCGTTTTTTTGTGATGAAAAGAAAAGCCGTCTTTTCCTTTGTAGTTTCGCTCCTTTGTTGTATCTTTGCCACGTTAAACCTTTATCAGATGGGAAATAACCTGAGAAAGCTGTTCAGTCCCTACGTCTGGGGAAACCTTTATGGAATGCTTCTTGTCGTCGTTATGCTCTGCATAGGCGTCAAGTACGTCATCGATATATATACTCATCACGGCGAGTCTATCGTCGTGCCTGACTTCGTACATAAGCAACTCGACGACGCAGAGGACATAGCTGACAAGGTGGGACTGACGATTGAGGTGAGCGACACGGGATATGTGAAGGAGCTTCCTCCCGATTGCATACTCGAACAGTCGCCGGTTGGCGGCAAGCGGGTTAAGTCCACTCACGTCATTTACGTTACCATCAACGCCGCAACGGTTCCTTCGATACCGCTGCCGGACCTCATCGACAACAGTTCACTGCGTGAGGCTGAGGCTCAGTTGCTATCGATGGGCTTCAAGGTCGGCGACCCTGAGTACCGTCCGGGTGAGAAGGACTGGGTTTATGGAATAACCGTCAATGGGCGACCAGTGCATACCGGCGACCGTATTCCTAAGGATGCAACTCTCGTTATACAGGTTGGTGACGGCACACGTGACTACGCTGACACCACGCTCATTGACCAGGAAGAGTACGAAGGACTTGATGTTCCGGAGGACGAGGGCGACAAGAGCGAAGATGATGAGTACGAATACGAGTACCGTTGGGAAAAGGTGCCTGCCGACGAGGATGTGCCTGATGCCATAGACGAACGTCCGTTGCCTGATGCTACGGAACCGGAGACATCGACAGACCCCGTTTCTGATAATAAATGACAATAATGGCTGAGGATAAGAATCCCGTTATATATAATGATGAAGAGCCCGAAGACGAAGGGCAACTGTTGTATGAGCACTTCCGGCTGACTGTCGATATGGGGCAGGAACCTGAGCGTATAGACAAGTATCTCTTCGTCCGGATGCAGCATAGCAGCCGAAACCGCATACAGAAGGCAGCCTCCGCCGGTTTCATTCATGTCAACGACCGTCCTGTGAAGCGAAGTTACAAAGTCCGTCCGGGCGATGTTATAACGCTGATGCTCGATCGTCCGCGTCACGACAATACTATCGTGGCTGAGGATATACCGCTCGACATCGTCTATGAGGACGACGATTTGATGGTTGTCAACAAGCCGGCAGGTCTCGTTGTACACCCTGGTGCAGGCAATTTCCACGGCACTCTCATCAACGCCGTTGCCTGGCACCTGCGCAATATGAAGTCGTTCGACCCCAACGACCCAGAGGTTGGACTGGTGCATCGCATCGACAAGGACACCAGCGGGCTGCTCGTCGTGGCTAAAACGCCAGAGGCAAAGACCGGTTTGGGGCTCCAGTTCTTCAATAAGACTACGCATCGGAGTTACAACGCATTAGTCTGGGGCAACTTCGTAGAGGACGAAGGGCGCATCGAAGGCAACATTGCACGTGACCCGCGCGACCGTCTTCGCATGAAGGTGTTCGCTCCTGACTCCGGCATTGGCAAGAGTGCGGTAACCCATTACAGAGTGTTGGAACGCTTCGGCTACGTAACGCTGGTCGAGTGCATACTCGAAACGGGGCGGACACATCAGATTCGGGCTCACATGAAACACATCGGGCATCCGCTTTTCGGCGACGAACGCTATGGTGGAACGGAAATTCTCCGAGGCCAGCGCAGCAGTTCCTACAAGGCATTCATACAGAATTGCTTCAAGATATGTCCCCGTCAGGCTCTTCATGCCAAGACACTCGGATTCGTGCACCCACGTACCGGCAAGCAGATGGACTTCACCAGCGAGTGGCCCGATGACATGCGCCAGCTCATCGATAAGTGGCGCGCCTTCATAAAAGGGTCCGCCTCTCTCCAATCCTTATAAATTCTCATCTGTCTATATTTTCTATCAAAGTCTATAATGTCTATAACATACATAACAAAGCTATGAAAAATTTAAAGAGAACAATAGCCATCGTCTGTGGCGGTGACTCTTCAGAGCATGACGTATCGATGCGTTCGGCGCAAGGACTGTATTCTTTCTTTGACAAAGAGCGCTACGACATATACATCGTTGACGTGAAAGGGCAGGACTGGCACGTTGATTTCCAAAACGGTCAGACCGCTCCAATCGACAAGAACGACTTCTCCTTCATGAAGGACGGCAAGGTAGTTATGTTCGATTACGCATACATCACAATCCACGGACAGCCTGGTGAGAACGGCCCGATGCAGGGTTACTTCGACCTTGTGCATGTTCCGTATTCCACGAGTGGCGTTCTCATCGAGGCAATGACGTTCGACAAGTACGTGTTGAACAACTATCTGCGTGGCTTCGGTATCAACGTAGCCGACAGTATCCTGCTTCGCCGTGGCGACAGCTATGACATGAAGGCAATAGAGAAGCGCCTTGGCATGCCTGTATTTGTAAAACCAGCTGCCGACGGTAGTAGCTTCGGTGTCAGCAAAGTAAAGAATGCCGACCAACTAGCCCCCGCTCTACGCGTAGCATTTATGGAAAGCAACGAGGTTATGATAGAAGGCTTCCTCGATGGAACTGAAATCTCACAGGGAATATACAAGACCAAGGAGAAGACCGTTGTCCTTCCGGCAACGGAAGTAGTATCAGCCGACGAGTTCTTCGACTACGATGCCAAGTACAACGGCAAGGTACAGGAAATCACTCCTGCACGTCTCTCGCCTGAGACGACCAAGAAGGTGGCCGAGACAACTAGCCGCATCTACGACATTCTGCATGCCAACGGCATCATCCGCATCGACTATATCATCACCAAGGATAAGGATGGCAACGACAAAGTCTGCATGCTCGAGATTAACACTACACCGGGAATGACCGCCACAAGCTTCATTCCGCAGCAGGTTCGTGCAGCCGGCCTCGACATCAAGGACGTCCTCACCGACATCGTCGAGAACCAGTTCTAAGGGCTCTAAGCCCTTCTTGGCAGTGAAAGGGCGCTTCCGCTCTACGTAAGCGCCCCTTCCCCTGTCTATAACTGGTTTGTCAAAGTCTATCATTATCTATCAAGTCTATAAGCTATGACCACACCACAAACCCACCCAACCTCTCCTTCAGCCATCCCGGCTGACCTCCACCGCTTCGACAGCATTCGCCCGTTCGAGCCTGAGGAAATGCCGTCAGCCTTCGACCGGCTGTTAGCCGACAAGCAGTTCCTGCAAGTCCTGGCTGTCGTTTACCCAGGAGTGCCACTCGAAGCACTGCGCCAGAAGGTTCACTCATGCAAGACCCTGCTCGACTTCCAACTTAATTTCATCTACAGTCTTGTGAAGAATCTAATCGCGAAGGAAACGAAAGGGCTTGACATGGATGCCACCAATCTCGACAAGAACGGTAGTTTCACGTTCGTGAGCAACCACCGCGACATCGTTCTAGACTCTGCTTTGCTCGACATACTGCTTGTTGAGAACAAGTTCCGGACAACCTGCGAGATTGCCATCGGCGACAACCTGCTGAAGTATCAGTGGATTCGTGACGTGGTGCGGCTCAACAAGAGTTTCATCGTCGAGCGTGACCTGCCAATGCGCCAGTTGCTCCTTGCAAGCAAGCGCCTCTCCGACTACATGCACTACGCTATCGCCGTGAAGCAGGACAATATATGGATTGCACAGCGTGAGGGACGTGCCAAGGACTCCAACGACCGTACGCAGAAGAGCATTCTGCAAATGATGGCGCTCGGAGGTGAGGGCTCTGTCATCGACAGACTCGTTGCCTTGCATATCGTTCCGCTTGCTATTTCATACGAGTTCGACCCGTGCGACTTCCTCAAGGCAAAGGAATTCCAGCAGCGTCGTGACACGGCTGACTTCCAAAAGGGCCCGATGGATGACGTGACGAGCATGAAAACGGGCATCTTCGGTTACAAGGGACGCGTCCACTACCATGCCGCTCCGTGCATCGACGACTACCTTCGCACCTTGGATGAGAAAACTCCTAAAGGTGAATTGTTTGAGACTATCGCCGCGCATATTGACAAAGAGATACACGCCAACTATCGTCTGTATCCTAACAACTTCATCGCTCTCGACGAGCTAAAGGGTGAAAACAACTCGGATAAATACACTGCTGAGGATAAGCAGACCTTCGACAAGTACATCGCCGGTCAGCTCTCAAAGATTGATTTGCCCAACAAAGACACCTCATTCCTCCGCAACCGCCTCCTCACCATGTACGCTTATCCTGCTATAAATCAGCGCGCAGCGTTGGCAAAGTAGATATTTTGAAATACAAAAATAAAGGTCCGTGCCGTGGAAATCATCCATGCACGGACCTTTTTAGTTGCCTATCAGAATGTGGAAGTTGTTATATCGAAATATGAAAGTTGCTCTATCGAAATGCGAAACCTTAGCGATGAGATAGAAAAATAAATTATTTTTGCTTGATTTTTAAATTATTTTTCTTCCATTTTTAATTTATTTTTTGTTCAAAAATAAATTGTTTTTCAACTTGAAAGTTATTCTCTTGGAATTCAATAGTTTAGCTCTCGTGCTTTGAAAGTTCAGCGGCAGTATTATAATTGTCTGTTTTTTATCTGAGTAGTTACTATGACTTCCACTACAGAGGCTCCCCATTTGGGCGCCCGATCGGTCAGAAAGACCGACTTCTTAGTCATATTATTCACCTTTGCAAGGCGATCGGGCGCCCACAAGGGACGCCCCTGCTGTGGGTAACATAGTTGCTAGAATCTTAGACGGATATTCTTTTTAGTTAAGCTGTTGATACATTATCTGTGGTCAGATATGTGGAACGGCTTTTTTATTTGTCTGTTATAAACAACAAAGCCTTCCTTGTTGCGTTTGCAATCAAGGAAGGCCTTCGTTATATTACGTCTTACCCACAAAACAATTAGTCCCCCTCCCGTTCGGGAGGGTTTATGGGTGGGTTTCTAATTCTTCACGAACTTCTCACCGCCACGGATATAAATGCCCTTGGCAAGGTTAGTCTCGTCCTTGCCGACAGCAATTCCCTCGATTGTGTAGATAGTGTCGTCGGCGTTCTTAGCCTTTGTGACTTTGATGTCGTTAATTCCGTTGGTAACTCCCTGCATGATACCGTCAAGAGCATTCTGGTTGAATACCTTGAGGGTATTACGGTTGAAGATAGTCATTGTTCCCTTTGTTCCGTTCTGCGAAGGAGAGTTGATATCCCATACGAAGGGAACGATGCCACGACTTGCAGCATACTGAGTTACGACCTGATACCACGACTTGATTGAAGCGTCATGCTTCTTTTGGCTCTCGCCGTTGGCAGGCATCTTGCGCCAGTTTGCAGCGTACTCACCGATGATGACAGGGTAACCGCTGTTGACGAACTTCGTCTGAAGCTTGTTGAACTGCTGTGCCATGTAGCTTTCCTCTCCCCATGCCGCATTGTGAGTTGAAGAAGAGTAGTGGTTTGAACGGCTCCAGTAGTAGTACTGCTTGCCCCACGACTCGTCCTGAGTCTGCTGAGTGAAACTGTATGGGTCGTATTCGTGGACCTCAACCATAAGGCGTCCTGCGCCAGCTGGGTCTGTAAGGGTTGTTACGTCATAGTTCAGCGAAGCGTCGGTAGAGTTGTCTATGTTCGTGTTTGGACCCTGAACGACGAGGATACGTGTTGCGTTGTTGCCGCCGGTAGCACGTACTGCGTTGATGAAGGTCTGCTCGTATTCAAGCAAACGGGAGGTGAGGGTCTTGTTGTCGACCTTGCTTCCGGAAGCATCGGGGCTTGCACCGCCCACGCCAGGTTCGTTGAGACCAGCGAAGATAAGGTGCTCGTCGTAGTCCTTGAAGTAGTTAGCGATGTTAGTCCACAGCTTCGTGAGCTGCTCCTTCTTCTCGGTGATGTTGGTTCCGCTGGTGAAACCGTCGTTCTCCAGCCATCCGCCGTCCCAGTGGTCGTTAAGTACAACGTACATACCGTCGTTGATGCAGTAGTCGACGACTTCCTTCACGCGTGCCAGCCATGCGGGGTCGATAGTGACGTTAGCCTTGTCGGTGATGTGTCCCATGACCCATGAGCACGGAATACGGACCGACTTGAAGCCGCTGTTGTGCACGAGGTCGATGACAGCCTGCGACGTCTTGGTGCTCTGCCAGCTGATTTCAGTGTTCACTCCGGCATTCTTCCATTCATTTTGGTTGCTACCGCCTTCCATAGTATTACCGAGGTTCCAACCCGGTATCATCTTTGGGGCAATGTCCTTGGCTGTTGACGTTATCTGAGCTGATACTCCACAGCAAACGGCTAATGCCAAAGCAAGTAATAATCTCCTTTTCATAGTTATATAGTTTTGTTTGTTTCGTCTTTTTATAGTGCAAAGTTACGAGTTTCAAACGAAAGACAAAAGGTATGAACTAAATAATTCTTCACTCTTCCCTCTTCATTCTTCACTTACATCACCTTTGGTTATTAATTTCCTTGAACTTCTCCATCTGCTCCGGCGTGAGCTTCATCAGCGCCAGCTTGTCATGGAGTTTCAGAGCTTCCTCGCCACGAACTTTCAGCTTGAGCATCATGTCCTGGTTGCGGCCGAGGTTCGGATGCTTCGAGACTTTAGCCCCGAGTTCGTTCATATCCTTCACCGCCAGTTCATATTCTACGAGCAGTTGGTCGGCGTGAGACATACCTTTTGTTGCCTCAGCGAGGTGACGGTGATAGTTCTCCTGCGCGTAACGGTAATCTTCTGAGTGGGCGTAGGCTGTGTCAGTTGCTGCCCGTTCCTTGTCCTGCATGATGCTGTCAGTACTCATTTCGAGTTGTTCCTGCTGGGCATCGTCAATCTTTTCACCCTTGCCCTTTTTCGAACTGTCCGAGCAAGCTACAAGACAGAGGGCTGCTAATATTACCAAGAACCTTCCGCAACCCAATGTCCTGAGTGTGGAAGGAATAATGTTTTTCATCTTATTATAATTAAAGAAGGGCCTTCCCCATTCTTTTCCAAGACGGAGAACAGAAGCGTTGTCGTGGTTGTTGCCAGCAGACAAGCATTCTGTTCTCCTCCTTCAGAAGGGATGGGAGAGACCCTTATGGTTTTAATTCCAGTAAACTCCGAGAATGTCGGCGTGTATCTTGTCGGCTCCGAATGCTTTGGAGAGACCGTCGATGTCAACCGTGAACACGTTAGGTGCAGGCATTGCTGTTGCGCCGCCGGTGTAGAATGCAACGGTGTAGATGCCGTTGTCGGTTACGTTGACAGAACCCTTGTTCTCGCCCCAGTTGCTAACGTTCCAGCTCTGGTCAGCATACATGATGTCGGCACGGTGTGACTGGCCCGGCTGTATGCCTGTGATGCGGAACGTAACGGCTACGAGGTTAGAGAATGACAGGTTGCTTACAGAGAATGGAGGATTGTCCTTCGTTTTGCTGTAAGCGTTGTAGAGTTCGATACGGTACTTGCCGTTCTCCTCGATATCGCCCTGATAGACCTTGCCCTGGTCAATCTTTTCGCCGTAGAGGGTTGTGCCGTACTTCTGGTAGTTGTCGTCGTCAACAACGATAGAGTTGATGAACGCCTTGACAGAACCATCGGCGAAGAGACCCTTCTGGCCCTTGAGGTCGATTGCGAATACCATCAAACCCTGAGCTGTCTGGCTTACAGTAACAGGAATTGTGTATGTTCCGTTGCCGTTAACCTTGACGCTTGTAGTCCAGTCTGATGGGTCCCAAGATGCATCAGCAAAGGCGATAGATGCATCGAACGGAGCCTTGCCTGCCGGCATGCCGAGGATGGTGAACGTTACGTACATCTTCTTCGAGAACATGAAGCCTGCTGGGTTGAGGCCCGGGTCGTTCTTTGAGTTGCCATATTCGTTGTAAATCTCGATACGAGCGTCGTCGCCATTATCGCAAAGGACAATCTTCGAGTTGTCGAAGTTAATCAGTGTCTGCTTGACGGCACGTGCGGAGATACCTTCGTAAGTAAGGTTGCTGCCGAAAGACTTAGTGCCCGGATTGAGAGTATATGCACGCTTAGAGTCGTTGCTGTTGATAGAACCAGTCCACAAGCTGGCCTCTGAGCCCTGACCGGTGATGGTTGAGCCTACGCGCTTGCCTGCCTTAGGAATGTAAATGTAGTTTCCGTTAGGACCGGTGACCTTGTATACTCTTACACCGTCGACTGTTGCGTCTTCGAATGTGCACTTGTCAACAAGCTCCTGGGCCTCGGTTACTGACGGCAGACGACCACCAGCCTGAACTGCAATGTCGAGTTCACCGTCGCCGGCGATATCGGTATTGGCATATTCACCATCGGTCTTCTCCTGCAAACCGTTGACATCGCCGTAGCCATAGAGGCCACCTGCTTCTGTCTCAGTTTCTGCACCGACGTTGGTCTTAGCCCACATTACGCTCAGACCGAGGTCAACAAACTGTGTCTCGAAGTTCTGAGTAGTGAACGACTTGACATCACCGAGGATGTAACCGTTGTTCAGCTTCATGTAAGATACATAGTAATATGTCTTGTTAGGAAGCAGACCGGTTACGTTGCTGGTGAATGCTGTGCCTTGCTGAGCGCTTGCTACGTCGGCTACAGGGATGTCCTTGCCTGCGAGCAGGTCTTCCTTCTCAGATGAAGTGGAAAGAAGAATACCGGCAGAAAGCGTTGCATTGCTCGGCAACTGTACTACATCGTGGAGCTGTCCGCCAAGTGTGGCCTTTGTAGCGGTAACGCCTGTTGCTTCTGCTGTTGAGGCTGTAGCGTTCGTTGTTACGAAACTTTTGATGTCGCCGATCTTCGTTATGCGGCCCTGGAGGGTCACGAAGGTTGCATAGTAATATGTCTGGTAGCTCTGAAGACCGGTAGCTTCAACTGAGAAGTTGCCGTCCTCGTCGAGAGTTGCGGCTGCCTGCGTACCGGTAAGGTTGCGGACGCTGGCGGAGTCGGTTGCATAGACTGTACCTACGGTGTAGGCACTGGAACTCTGTGAAGACAAATCCTTCACGGTACCGGTGAACGTTGCCGATACTGCTGTTGCAGCAGCGTCGCCGGTTGTCACCTCAGATATGATTGGAGTGGTATTGATGGCGACATCGTCATCATCACTACATGCAGAGAGGACTGCGCCCCCTGCAAGTAGTAATGCAGCAATACCAAAATAAAATTTAATTTTCATGATTCTTGCTGTTTATAAGATTTAATCGTTCAACGCTACAGTTACCTTGATTGTGATGTTGTTCGTGAACTTATAAAGGTCAGTGCTTGCAGCACTCTCTGGGTTCCACGGGTTGAGGATGTAGATACGTGCTGCCGTCGGTAAGTCTCCGGTAAACTGCGTTCCGTCTTCGTTGCGCTGGGTGTAGGTAAGGGTCGAGAGGTCAAGAGCCTTGCCGTCGACGCTTATTGCATCAAGTGTCAGCGTTGCGTTTGGATGGTCTTGCAGAATGTTCAGTACGTCGAAGTAGATTCCGTAAGGAGCATCAGAAGCACCGTTCAGCGTTACAGTGAACTGCTTTGTCTTCTTGGCATTGAGCTCATCGTCGTTGAAGTCAATCGGATCGCTGTACTGGAATGTAAAACCGTTATCGAAGTAAGCGAGCTGTGCGGTGTAAGGTATCACGTCGCCGTAGGTAACAGCGGTGAAGTGATAGCCACGATACTGATACAGATTACCATCGTTGTCGTACTCACGGGCACCGAGCCACAAGTTGTTAGTCTTGCCGGTAGCGGTGTTAGTGTCGTAAGACAGAACGCGGAGCTGCTTGTTCTTGTCGGCGCTGAACTTAATCCAGTTGCCTGAGCCACCCAAGTCGAGGTCACCGAGACCGTCGCTGAAGGTGTAGTTACCCTTGTCGTCGAGTGTGAACGTACCTGAAACGACAACTTTTCCGCCCTGCTTTACCTTATAGGTGTTGGCGTTGTTGAGCGTATTCATCTCAAGAGTAATCTTGTGAGCGTCCTCGCCGAGGTTTGCCAGAGGACGGATGAATGCAGGATAGTCGCCATTTACTTTGTATGAATTCTTGCGATCGCCAAGCGTTGTGAACCAATCGTAAGGTGTGTTCTCGTTCAGAACCCATGTGATGTTAGAGCTTGTCTGCTTTGTTACAGCGTTGTTCCAACCGTCAGGCAATGTGTAATCTGAAGGAACGGTCTCATGATAATTGTCTGCATACTCCTTTGAAACGAAGTTCCAGACATACCAGCACTCACCCTCACCAGAGAGAGCCGGGTCACGCTTGTTGGCAATCATAAGTTGATTCTCGTCGAGGTGCAATACAACGAAGTCTGTCGAGAAGCTCTTAGACTTACCGTTTGCCCATGCTCCGTGTGCGAACTCAACGCCGTTAGCGCTCAGAGCACCAGTGTTCGGGTCGAATGCGAACGTACCGGTGGTCTCGTTTCCGCTTGCGTCAGTTACAGTAACCTGAGCAGAACCCTTCAGAGAGAAGGTCATGGTCTGTGCCAAATCGTCGTCGATAATGCCGGCGTCTGAGTTAGAAGGCTCCCACCATGTCTTGTCCTTAGCATACCAGTTGTTAGAACCTTCGTCATGTGTCATGTCGGCAGGTGTAGCCGTCGGGTCGAAGCAGGAGTAGAAGCCCTGCTTCATTCCGTAGTGTCCGTTATCAGGAATCCAAGTCTTTGAGTTGCCTGCACCACCGGCGAGGTTCGTCCAAGAATCACCGGTAACGAAGCCGGCATACATATCGTTGATTGTAACAGAGACTGTGTCGCTGTAAACTACGCCACCTTCAGAACCAACACCGTACACAATCTTGTATGTACCAGGGAATGCAATTTGAAGGTCAACGTTATCTCCCTGTGAGTGGCCAGTGCCTACTCCCGGGTGAACCCAGAAGGCATTGTAGCCGGTCTTAAGGTTTGTCAGATGCACGAGGTTAGGGTTGGCGGCATCCTGAACGACCGTAAAGTCAGTACCAAGGACAGGTTTAGCAGCCTGAGGACCCATATCGTAATCATCCGGTGAGCATGCTGCGGTGAAGAGAAGCACCACGGCAGCTATCAGTGAATATAAATATTTGTTGGTTTTCATTGTTCTTTAGTTTTTGAGTTTTTTAGTTCTTGGTTTTTGAGTCCTAAGTCCTTGCCTTTCAACACGGGCTAAGAACTCAAAAACTTATTAACTTATAAACTTGCTATTACCATCCTGGGTTCTGCTTGTAGACACCGCCTGAAAGCGTTATCTGGTCATTAGGAATCTGGAAGAAGCCACGCTTTGTGCGGAAGTTGGCATCCTGGTAGGTGCTGGTTGCCGTCGTAGCAGTCTTGTTGTTGTAGATGGTTGCTGGGGCACTGCCGGCCTGACCGTTTACGGTAGCTTGGTTGACCTCGGCGTTAACGAATGCGTCGAGACCCTGGCGGCGTAAGTCGAAATAGCGGATACCTTCACCCATGAACTCGAGACGACGCTCGTCCCAAATCTGCTGGCGTGTCGGTGTGCCTGCTATATCGTGGTCGGTGTTGCCGTAAGCACGCTCGCGAACCAAGTTGAAGTACTTCGTTGCGTTCGGGCTTCCAAGCTCGGCAGCCATCAGCAGTACGTCAGAGTAGCGCATGAGAATCCAGTTCTGGTCCTGAGAAGTCTGGAAATTAGCACCTGAAATCTCAGAGCTTGCAGCGTCAGTAGGTATTGATGTACCGTCAGTATAGATAAGCGGGCAGTACTTCTTGTTAACGTAGCCGGTGTAATCCATGCAGTCTGTACCAATCTGCTCATTGAAAGCGCCAATCTCTCTAGCGTTGATGACAGTAGCGTCCTTACGAGAGTCGCCGCCGAGGAACTTAGCCTGGGCTGCGGAAGTGATAGGAGCCTGACCCCAACCATTTCCGTAAGGTGCATAAGAAGTTACGTTACGCATACCGAGGTCGATGATGAAGCGGTTACCGTTGTGGTTAGAGTTGTTCCAATCCTGGTCGTTATTGAACTTTACAACCCAAACAATCTCATTGCTTGCTTCCTTGTATGTGTTCTTCCAACCGTCTTCCTTAGAAGATGCCGTTGTACATGCTGCTGGCCACAAGTCCTTGAAGTTAGGCTCAAGGCTGTACTGATTAGAGTTGATAGCCTTCTCGCAGTAGTCGAGAGCGTCGGCAGCTGTGAGACCGCCAGGCATTGTTCCACGAGAGTTGTTGTTGTAAACACCATCATAGAAGAGGTATACACGAGCCAGCATAGCGCCTGCTGCATATCTTGTTATACGTCCGAGATTAGAGTTCTTGTCGGTATAGTAAGATGCAGGAATGTTGTCGGCAGCATACTTAAGGTCAGAAACAATCTGAGCGTAGACACTGTCCGGTGCAGCCTGCGGAACGATTTCGCTTGTCGGAGTAGTGATAAGCGGAACGTTTTCGAACAAACGAACCAAGTCGAAGTACTCCAGTCCGCGCAGTGCACGCGCCTCGCCTTCAGCAGCGAGATAGTTGTCCTGGTTTGTATAGATGTCCGGATTGTTCTTCTGGAGGAATGTATTGCAACGGTTGATAGCCTTGTAGTACCACTCCCAAGTAGCAGAGAAGAAGCTGACATCGCTCGCGTTGTAGCTCATATCCATGCGGTCGAGTATACGGCAGGTACGGTCGTCAGGACCGCCACCACCGTAAGCGTCATCGCTAGCGAACTCCGAGGCGAGGAAAAGGTTTGGCCAGCATCCCTCGGAGATGGTAGCCTGGTAGCCGTCGTAGCATCCTACAACTGCTGCGTTAGCCTGGGCCTCGTTCTTATAGAAAGACTCCGAGTTGAGAGCAGTCTTCGAACTGGTGTCCAGATAGTCGTCGCCGCAAGAGGCAAGCCCGAGGGTGAGAAGTCCCAAAGCGGCTATTTTAATATTTGAAATTTTCATATCTGTGTTTCCTTATTAAATATTAGAACTTAACGTTGACACCGAAGAGGAATGTACGAGCGTGTGGGTAAACACCGGTATCGATACCGTTCATCCATGCGTCCTGACCGAAGCCGACCTCAGGATCCATTCCACTGTAGTTGGTGAGTGTGAAGAGGTTCTGTGCCTGGAAGTAGAGACGCAGCTGGCTGAGGAACTTTGCCTTGATAAGAGGTGCGAAGTCGTAGCCCAGTGTCAAGTTGGAAAGGCGCAGGAAGTTGCCGCTCTCGAGGTAGAGCTCAGAGAAGTCGGTCCAGCTGATATCGCCATTGACGAGGCGAGGAATAGAGTTTGACGTGCCAGGGCCAGTCCAGCGGTCGAGGAAGCGTGTCGTATAGTTGCTCTGGTCGGCGTTACCCCAGTTGCGGTAACCACCGTTTGCAACCTTGAAGCCAGCCATTCCGCTCCAAACCATGTTGAAGTCGAAGTTCTTCCATGTGAAGCCAGCGCTGAAACCGAAGTTCCACTTAGGTATACCGTTACCAAGGTCAACCTTATCTTCGTCGTTTATCTGACCGTCGTGGTTGAGGTCGATGAACTTAACGTCACCAGGCTTTGTGCCAGACTTGATGCCGTTGCCGGCTGCAACCCAGTCGTCAATCTCCTGTTGGGTCTGGAACAGACCGTCAGTCTTGTATCCCCAGAAGTAACCCATTGCGTGTCCCTCAGAGATACGATAGAATTCGCGCTGGTTGTTGAACATGATGTTGGTCGAACCGTGGATGATACCGTCGGCAGTCTTCAAGTTCTTGACCTCGTTCTTGTTGTAAGCCATGTTGGCGCTGATGTTGTAGCGGAAGTCCTTACCTATATTATCGTTCCAGCTCAGACCGAGCTCGAAACCGTGGTTGTTTACGTCACCACCATTAATATATGGAGCTTCAGCACCTGATGTAGCGATAACCGGAGCCTGAACGACCCAATCCTTGGTCTTCTTCCAGTAGTAGTCGAAGTTCAGGTTCAAGCGGCTGTGGAAGAAGCGGGCATCGATACCGAGGTCAGTCTGCTCTGATGTCTCCCAGCCAAGGTCTTCATTGGCGAGGTTGTAAGGATATGCGCCGTTGGTGTTGAGCGATGTTCCCTTGCCCGTACCAAAGTTATAGCCGGCGCCTGTAGCGAGAATCTGTGCTGCCCACTGGTAAGCAGGAGCGGTAGCGTTACCGTTCTGACCCCAGCTGGCACGTATCTTCAAGTAGTCCATTACAGGAAGTACAGACTTCATGAACGGCTCATTGGTGATAATCCAGCCCGCGCTGACAGCCGGGAAAGTCTTGTGCTGATGTCCCTTAGCGAAACGTGAGTCACCATCGTTACGCAGAGAGAATGTAGCCATGTATGTTCCGTCGTAGTCCCAAGAAATACGGCCGAGGTAAGACATTGTCTTGTACTCGTCGTCTGGGTATCCTCGGTAAGCACCATTACGTGTAGTTGTGTTGTCGAGGTAAGCTGTTGACCAGCCTTCGAGCAGCTCGTTGAGCGTTCCTGAGCCGCTAAGGTTAACGCCTTGGTTGCGGCTGGCATCTGTACCAATCATTGCTGTGAAGTTGTTCTTCGCCCAGCTCCACTGATAAGTTAAGGTATTAATCCACTCGAGAGACCAGCCGTTGTATGTCGACTGAGAAACCTGGTTAGAACCGTATGCGTCGTTGGTCGTTGCGGTGTAAGCCGGACGATATGAGCGATAGTCGCTAGCGTTGTGCTTGAATGCAAGCTGAGTGTGGAAAATCAAGTTCTTGATAGGCTGCAAGTCAGCAAATACGTTTGCAACCCAGTTCTGTGAGTGAGTCTTGCTGTGTGAACGGTACATTGCAGCGACAGGGTTGGTGTCGTACTGGTACCAGTCTGTAGCTGTAGAATAAGAGTAACCGTTGTTCAGGTCAGGACGACCATCCTGCTGCAAGTATACAGGCAGAAGCGGAGTAGTACCGAATGCAGGACGCAATGCGTTGTTGTACATGTTACCGGTACCGATACCTTTCTGGTTGACGTATGAGAAACTGATGTTCTCGCCAATCTTCAGTAAATCGCCGTAGAGTTTCTGAGTGAAGTTGCCACGGAAGTTGTAACGACCGTAGTCAGAAACATCCTTACCGCCGACGATACCTTCCTGGTCCAGATAACCGAGAGAAACAGCATATGTAGTCTGCTTACCACCACCGGTAATACCGAGGTTGTAGTTCGACTGAGGTGCACCATTGTTGAACATTTCGTCCATCCAGTTGGTGTTGTACACGTTTCCGTTGGCGTCATACATTGATGGATAAGCGCTCCAGTTGATAGAACCGCTGCCGGAATTCTGGCTCTGCTCGTCCATGAGAGTCATGTACTGCTGAGCATTCAGCATCTTAACCTTGTGGGCAACGCTCTGCCAGCCCCAGTAAGCATCAAAGCTAACCTGTGCCTTACCTTCCTTACCGCTCTTCGTGGTAACGAGGATTACACCGTTAGCACCTGCTGCACCGTAGATGGCTGTTGAGGCGGCATCCTTCAGGACATCGATACTCTCGATGTCGGCAGGGTTAATCTTGTTGATGTCAACTCCCGAAACACCGTCGACAACATACAGAGGTGAGTTGCTGATGTTAGAACCCTGACCACGGATGATGACCTTCATGCCTGCACCAGGCTGTCCGTTCTCAGAGATAATGTTAACACCAGGAGTCTGACCCTGCATAGCCTGCAGTGCGTTGTTGGTGTTCAGCTTAGCGATGTCGTCACCCTTGAGCTGTGTTGTAGCACCGGTGACGAGCTTTTTCTTCTGAGTACCGTAACCGATGACGACGACATCCTCAAGACTCCGGTTGTCTTCTTCCATCGTTACGTTGATGTTCGACTTGCCTCCAACCTTGATTCTCTGTGTGACATAGCCCACATAAGAGAAAACCAAGGTCTGTTCATCGTTAACCTCGACAGAGTAATGACCGTCAAGGTCTGTGACAGCTCCATTCTGTGTGCCTAGAACCTGGACGGTTGCACCGATTAGCGGCTCATGGTCGCTTGCGGAAACAACCGTACCCGTTACCGTCTTGGCACTGAGGGTACCCCCTCCAGCCTGGAGAACATTCATTGCCGGGAATAGCATGAAAGCTATCAGGGCAAGCTTGCAAAGCAAAGAGACTCTGCAATCATGTTGAAATGTTTTTCCCATAGTTAATGCTTTTGGTTTTGAGTTGGTTTTGTTTATATGTTTTTGAAATAATGTGTATTCAGGTCCAATTCGCGAGTTAGCCTCCATCAGGTAAATAAGTGTCTTGTCATATGTTTAAGGGCGAGGCTTGTTCGCTGGTCGATTTCTTTTAAATATCGTTGGCAAAGATACAGATTTTTTATAAAACGGCGCAAAAATTTTTCATAAAATTTATTGAAAAACGGGGCCTCAAACTGTGTTAAATGTTTCCAATATAGGTACAATTTGTTACAACTGCAAAAACGAAGGCCAATAGAAGCCTGCCCAAGCCCTCCCGAATGGGAGGGGTGTTGATTAGTCTTGTGGATTTATGGAGCACATCTTTTGTTCCTGAGTGGCGCAGTCCCTGCATTCCGAACAAAAACCTATTGCATTGTCAAACTTATCCTTCCGCATTCCCAAACCTCATCTTTCGCCTGGAAAAATAAATTAAAAACCGATAAAAAATAAATTAAAAATGGAGGAAAAATAAATTAAAAATCAAACAAGAATAAATTAAAAAGGAATTCAAAAGATAACCTTTGAATTCCTTTCTAAATATCTCCTAAGGTGAGGAAGTTTAGTTACTGTATGTTTGCGGGTAGACTATCCAAACTTTCCCGTATTGTTTCTGTGTAGAAATGTCTTTTGTATTATGTTGTATATCTTTTGTTTCTTGATGTTCAAGGAGGCATTTGGTAATCAATCATCCTCCCACGCACTCCACGGATTGTAGTTCCGCGGGGCGTTACCATTATCCATTGTGCCACTGAATTCCATTTCCCAAGGGTCGTTGTCGACGCTCGGGTCATGGCGCTTAGCCTCACCGACATCAATGTCCTCGTCCTCATCATGTGTTACGGTTGTATCAAGGATTGCCTCTATTTCAGTTTTTATCAATTCCGTTTCCGGCTTTATGTATTCCTTCATTGTAGTAATTCGTAGTCTTTTCTTTTGTTAATTCTCATAACTTAGCTCTTTCCTTTTTTTCATTCCTCTGCAGGGACGCCCCTGCAGAGGAGTGTTAAGGTCATTTCAGCATGTACTTCTTACCGTTCTGTATCACTACACCACGGTAGCTACGTGTGACACGCTGACCGGCGAGGTTGTACATCGGCTCGTCCTCGTTGAGCTCTTCGAAGACAATATTGCCGATTCCATCGGTTGTCGGCTCGTCTTCGAACTCCGCTCCTATGTACTTGGCACCGCTTGTCGGCTTCGGCAGCCATGCCTTGTGGGCGGCAAGCGTACCCTTTCGCGACAGACTGTAGAAGCCCGGACCGTAACTGCCGTTACCGAATACCATCTTGTCGTAGGCACTGTTGTCCGTTATTGGTGTGTCGTAGGTGCCAATGAGGAGGTTCTGACTTACGTCGTCGGTTGCGCCCGTAGCATTCGGAATGGAGTAAACAGTGCTTGGCGTACCCTTAATCAGTATACCGGTCTTGGCTGGCACAGCCTTAACCTCATGGCAAGTTGCCGTCGTTCCGTTCTGTCTTATCACGATGTAGGCAACCACTCCGTCAACATTCGAGAAGTCGAGGGCGTTGTTCGAAGAGTAAGTCGTGTAGCCGGATGCAGCGGTCTTAATCTCTTCGGTCTCTTGTTTGGCAGGTATTACGGTCTCAATCTTCTGTACATAGACACCGCCATTTGTAGTGAACTTTGCTTCTCCAGCTTCTGTTACCGTTGCAGTGTGGGTAACGTATGTGCTGGAACTTGAGTTACTGAATGTGTCTGAATTGCTTGCACCTTTTATATTGCTTGACAGTGTGAAGCCGCGATCTGTTCCATTATTCGAACTTGCGAATTTTATTGATATGGTCTGGCCTACGACTGCGTTAGGAATATTTATGCTGACACTACCGCCGTACCACATTACTCCTTTGGGGTTACTTGGTCCTTCCGTATAGTTAAAGCGAATATTGTCATCAGACTGGGCTGTAAATAGTAAGCCGTCGGTTACATTTATCTTACCAGCTGTTGTTACAAGCGGCTCGTCATTTAAAGTCTTTACATTGCAATATCTTTTCTTATTAGAGTTAAACTTCCAGTTCGTACCAGCATCGGCTTTAAGGTTATCCAAGTCCTTTGAGTTGTTTACAGTGGAGAAGTCCCACGTCTTTGTACCTCCTTCGGCTGTGCTCTTAATGAACTCTTTGTTCGTCAGTGCGCTTCGTTCCCAGCCTTCTTTCTCAGCCTTTGCATACACGGTGGTTGACTCCGTGATGTCGAACGGCTCGGTATAGGTATTCCATGTGTAGCCAACGTCGGTGGAGTAGAGGATTGTTGCGTCGTCAGTTGCGTCGCTAATCGTAACCTCTGTACTTGTGGTGAACGGGGTTGTACCGGTGATAACCGGGGTGGCGACAGTCTCCTTAACCGGTGTAACTGACAGCGGTTCAACACTTATATTATATAATGTAATGTTGCCGGCGTTAGGATTGTAGATGTACAAATCAGCTTCGTCCGTGCCCTTGTACTCGACTGAGAAGTCAGCAGGGGTGCTTCCGTTGGATGCATCGACAGATAAAAGACTTTCTCCGCCAACAGCTCCTTTGTCTATATTCAGCTTTCTGTTTACATTATTAGTTACTCCTCCAACTGCATTGACGGTTATCTTTGTGTTGCCTTTGACTTTGATGTGAGCGAAATAACCGTCCGTTGTACCAGTCTGGTTAAGCATAAGACGCTGTGATTTATTGCTTGTCTTCTCCTTTAATGTTGCTCCTGCGCCTATCTCAACGTTGTTCGTGATAGTCGTTGTGCTGAATGTGAAGTCGTTGCTGGCAGCCTGGGTAAACTCTGTTGCGTCAGTGAAGTTCCATGTGAAGTTGTCGACAGCAGTGAGATTGCTTGGCTTAACGGTTGTCTTGGTGAACGTTGCAGTGGCTATCTTACTGTCGGTCATACCGTCGGCAACGGCGAAAGCCTTCACGGTTGTGGTGGCGTCGATGGTGAACGGTGCAATGTACTTTGTCGATATGGTCGTCGGGTCGTCGCCATTGGTGGTGTAGTATATCGTTGCGCCAGCGGTTGTATCAGCGATTGTGACTTGCGTGGAAGTGGTGAACGATTTCGTTCCGTCGATAGTCGGCATCGCAACGGTCTCTTTGTTCTGCTTGCTGACGGTGATGGTGTAGACCGGCTTGGTGCCCTTCCATTGGTAGTTAGAGCCGCTCTTCAGTAATGCGGTGACATTTGCTGTACCCGTCTTACCGGTGATTAACGTTATTTTCCGTCCGTGCTGACATTAATAATCTCGTCGCCGTCGATTTTGAAGTCGACGTTATTGGCTATATCAACATCACCTTTGACGTTCTTAAGAGTCAGAGTCGGTGCGGTGTAGTCGCCGCCAAGGGTTATGTTGTCAGAGGTCTTGCTCCATTTGAAGGTCGTGATGTCCTTCTCTTCGAGTGGTTCAAAGCTGTTAGTCTGCCTTACATACCCTATCCGCTCAGCCTCCAGCGCTGCCCAAATGAAAGGTCCAATGGCCTTGCACTCTTTGTTACTGAAGCTTTCTCCTTTGTTATAATAGTCGAAACTGCCGTCGCGATAGTTGGTCGTTTCATCCTTTTCTTTTCCTAGACCACCAACCGTCATGCAATTCTTCTTAAATGATATAGAACTGTCGGCAACATCGCAAAGATTGGTTATCATGCCTGTAAATGCATTCTTTGCTGCGGAAAGATAATCATGACTGTCATTGACAAGCCATCCTTCACGTGTTCCCTTTAACAGGCAGTATGTAAACATAGCTGAGCAAGTTCCTTCAAGCTTGTTGGCTACGCCTGTATAAGTTTGCCCATTTAATCCCTTTCCGTTTGCATCAACGTCAAGAACGTTATACCATACATGTGTAGAAGGGTCTTGTACATCTACGACACGGCCCATGACTTTGGTGAATAGCTTTTGTAATTTTGGAAGATTGCTGTTGTTGGGGTCTTTTTCCTTAATGTTATCCATAACGTCAAGGATAGCCATTGCATACCAACCGAGTGCACGTCCCCACGTGTGGCAGCTTTGATTAGATTTCAAACCGCCCCAGTCATTCTCAACGTCTGGATAATTAGAAGAACTACCAGAATTGTTATGACCTATCTTTTTATTATCTATCCAAAACTTTTTGGCAGTGCCATCCCACGCATGTTTCCATAATTTAATATTCGGATCGTATGTCGCTTTGTCGGCAGCAAGAAGCATGTTCGTGGTGTTGGTGTACATCGAATCTTGTGTGTAACCTGTTTCGAGAATACCCATTCCGGCAGCTTTCGCATAGAAAGGCTGTGCCATATAAAGTCCATCGAGCCATACTTGTTTAGGATAATTTTTATGTTTATGTTCCCAAATGCCTACATTGCCGACTCCTTCAACTTTCTTAACGATTACGGTATCGCACTTCTGAAGCGTCGTCATAACAGAAATAGCTTTCTTTGTATAGTCGTCAGAAGTAGCAGAACTATTAAATGCGTTGTGATATTTTAAAACGAAGAGCCCTGGACGAATATCATCAAGCTCACCTTCATTTTGTGTGAATGTGATAGCTTGCTTTATATAGTCATCGATATGGTCCTTAAGAGCAGACACATCATACTTGTCCTTGTACTTCAAGTATACGTCAATCATAGACTCTGGAATGAGTGAGTTGTCGTATTTCCACCCCTTCCGTTTGCTATCATATTTGTAATCGAGATTGGATTTCGCCATGAGGATACTCAACGGCAAGTCTTTGTCGTCTGTAGTGGCTTTGGTTTGTGCATAGATAGCACTTGTTCCTAACAGTAAGAAAAAGGAGAGTAGGAACAATTTGAATTGTTTCATGTCGTTGTTTGTTTCGAATTTTGTACGTTAGTCTTGTCAGATTGCTGCATTGATACGTTCAGATCCTTCGCCCGCTCAATGCCTCCACGGCGTTAAAAACGTCGAATTGCTGGCAAAACTACAAAAAAAATATAAAACAAAGAAATCGTTTACGGATTATTTTAAATAAATGCAACATTCTTACGGGGTAATGTTACATATCTGCTTACCTCTCCAAGCCTCCCTCCTGACCTCTCCAAGCCTCCCCCAAGGGGAGGGAGTTTGATTACCAAAGGAAGATTGAAGCCTACCCAAGCCTCCCCGAAAGGGAAGATGTTTGAACACATAATGCCTTTTGCACCATGTTATAAAGCGTTATATCATAAT
>OMVI01000098.1 GCA_900314455.1 uncultured Prevotella sp.
GACAGCGGATAATCAATATATTTTCGTTTCTGCACGAATAAACGAATAATACGATTGTCCTCAATTATCGGCAAATATCAACTTCGCGGAATAATGAATATCCTAACCATGCCTTCCCCCTTCAAGCCAATCGTACCATTCGCTCCGCTTCTGTTCGGATTGCAGAGCGGTGCAGCATTGGCCACTACCGTTGGCGTGCTCACCGAAGTGCCAATCATGCATTGCCTGTTGCATTTGGTGTTTAAAAGAAAATTAGTAACTTTGCATTCATCTATGAATATCCCAAAAGAAATACGAAACGAGAAGCTGGCGGCAACACTGATACGCCACTTGCAACAAAGACATTATGATGCATACTTCTGCCATAACACAGCGGAACTCCTTGCAAAGGTAAGGGACATCATTCCCGAAGGCAGTACCATAACGTGGGGCGGCTCCGACACGATACGCTCTACCGGTGTGACGGCAATGCTGAAAGGAGGCAACTACACCGTGTTCGACCGCGATGATGCTAAGTCGGACGAGGAAAAGCTCGCCATCTACCGCAAGGCTTTCGAGTGCGACTACTACCTCGCCAGTGCCAACGCCATTAGCGAGGACGGTGTGATTGTGAACATCGACGGCAACGGCAACCGTGTGGCTGCGATAACGTGGGGACCGAAGCATGTCGTCTTCGTCGTCGGACTCAACAAAGTCTGTCAGGATGTCGACGCGGCGATAAAGCGGGCGCGCAGTGTGGCTGCACCTATCAACATGGCTCGGTTCAACCTCAACACGCCGTGTACGAAGGACGGAACGTGCCACGACTGTAAGTCGCCCGACAGTATCTGCAACTATGTCTCGATACAGCGCATGAGCCATCCTGCCGGACGGCATATCGTAATTCTCGTTGCTGAGGATTTGGGGTATTGATAGACAGGACTGATGATACTTGTATGTGTAAACGTAAACCTTATTTAATATGACAATCCAATTTATGAACCAACAAATGAACGGGGAGCGCAAGAAAATGAATGGCGCAATCCGTAGAGTTAATGCAATAGTCAGGCTTGCCTTTGTCACAATAGCCTTTGCTTTGCCTGTTGCCGTTTCTGCTCAGTCGATGGAGAAAGCCACTGATGCTGTAAAGGCAATGAGGGTTGGGTGGAACCTCGGCAACACTCTCGACTGTCACTCCAGCGACACTACAAACATGTGGATTGAGGCGTGGACACAGCGCAGACCGTCGGACTACGAGACGGCGTGGGGTCAGGCGCAGACCACGCAGGCGCTGATGACGATGATGCACGACGCCGGCTTCAATGCCATTCGCGTTCCGGTGACATGGTATCCGCATCTTAAGAGCTCGTGGAAACTGTCGAAGAACAGTCAGGGCAATCCTACAGTATGGTCGCCGACGGCTGACCCGCTGGGCACGGAAATCGATAAGCAGTGGATGGCGCGCGTCAAGCAAGTGGTCGACTATGTTCTGTCGACGGGTATGTACTGCATTCTGAATGTCCACCACGACACAGGTGCCGACAACACGGCATGGCTTCGTGCCAATGGTAGTACGTTCGCAGCCGAGAACGCTCGCTATGCTGCCGTGTGGAAACAGATTGCGGAGGAGTTCAAGGACTATGGCGACCACCTTCTGTTCGAGGGCTATAACGAAATGCTCGACGGCTATTCGTCGTGGTGCTTCGCGTCGTTTGCCGCACCGGGACAGTACAACGCTACTTCGGCTGCAGATACTTACGCTGCCATCAACGATTATGCGCAGACCTTCGTCAATACGATTCGTGCCACTGGCGGTAACAATGCGCAGCGCAACCTCGTCGTCAACACGTATGGCTCGTGCGACGGGCGTGGCTCATGGAACAGTCATCTGAAGGACCCGCTGTCGAACATGAAGCTTCCGACGGACGCTGCTGACGGTCACCTTATCTTCGAAGTGCACTCGTATCCGGATGTTTCGAACCCTTCGAACGCCAGGAACGAAGTCGATGCCGAGTTCAACTCTCTCGACCAACTGCTTGCCAGCAAGGGCGCACCTGTTATCATCGGCGAGTGGGGTTCGTCTGACCTACAGGCTTACAGCAAGACTAAGCAGAACCTGCTCGACTTCGCGAAGTATTTCGTTGGCAAGGCTAAGGAGCACGGCTTCGCAACCTTCTACTGGATGGGCATCAGCGACGGCAACGACCGTGCTGTTCCGCAGTTCACCCAGGCTGACCTCAAGGATAAGATTATGGAAGGCTACTACGGCGATGGGGGCTACACCAGCGGCATCACTCCTCCGCAAGTCTCTCCGGCTTCCGCTTCATCAGCCTCTCCCGCCGTCTACAACCTCATGGGCCAGCGCCTCACCGGCACTCCCTCCCACGGCATCTACATCATCAATAGCCGCAAGGTCGTGATTAAGTAACAGAAAAAGTAACAGACACAATAAAGCCAAGCAACTGACAGAAGTTGCTTGGCTTTTTACGTTGTGTCGACACTTGGATTCGGACCAAGGACCCCCACCATGTCAAGGTGATACTCTAACCAACTGAGCTATGCCGACAAAGATGAATGGCAAAAGGACGGAGGAATCGCGAGAGAGGGACTGCTGAGGCGGTGCCTGGAAGCGGTCGAAATCGCAGCCTTTGCTTTTGCGGGTGCAAAGATACAGTAATTATTGCGTAATACGAAAGGGGTGAAGTATATATTAAGTTATATTAACGTTAAGGAGATGGGCACTAGTCTGGGGCGTTTGCACGTTTCACGCTGTAGTGCACAGGCGGGTACGGAGGGTAGAGATGATAAAATAGTTTGGCGATAGATTATTTGAAATAAATTGCTTACCTTTGCACACCAAAGCGGACGGCGCATGATACGCAGGGAGGATGTGGCATGTCGTTCGCTTGCAAAAGTATAGAAATGGGAAAAGATAATACAAGCGAGAAGCGCACGGCGTTCGTAGTCGTGTTCACATTCTGTGTTATGATAGCAGAACTGACAGTCGGTCTGCTGTCGCACTCCATGGCTCTCACCGCCGACGGTGTCCACATGGGTTCCCATGTCGTCGTGCTGGGAATGAACTGGGGAGCCTACGTGCTCGTAAGGCGGCTGCGGCGACGTGGCGGCGACAAGTACGACGGCGACCGCATACTGTCGCTGAGCGCATGGACGAGCGGCATTTTCCTACTGCTCATGGCTGTGTTCATAGTCGTTGAGGCTGGTGAGCGGCTCCTGTCGCCCGACGTTTCAATCTCGACGAGCCAGGCACTCATCGTTGCCGGAATAGGTCTCGTTGCCAACATCATCTGCGCATCGGCACTGCACGGTCACGACAAGGATTTAAACAGCCACGCCGCATACCTCCACATCGTTTCCGATGTGCTCACCGAAGTTGGCGTCATCATCGGTCTCGTGTGCGCAATGCTGTGGGACATAACCTTCATCGACGCCATCGTCGCTCTCATTGCCGCCGTCATCGTCATACGTTGGGCAGTGAAACTGCTGCGTGCTACGGGCGAACAGCTAGTGGGAAAATAAAACTACGCTTTTATTTTGCCATATCTTTGATTTGCAGTATCTTTGCAATAATTTCAGGTATAACGTAAGAGAAAGGAGTCGCAATGCCATTAAGATTACCACACAAGCTTCCAGCCATTGACATATTGAAGCGGGAGAACATCTTCGTCATGGACGAACATCGTGCCCACAAGCAGGACATACGTCCGCTGCGCATTGTCATCCTGAACCTCATGCCGCTGAAAGTAACTACCGAAACCGACCTGATACGGTTGCTTTCGAACACCCCTTTGCAGATTGACATCCGCTTCATGAAGCTCAAGAGCCACACCCCGAAGAACACTCCGATAGAGCACATGATGATGTTCTACAAGGACTTTGATACCATCTCGAAGGACAACTACGACGGAATGATTATCACCGGAGCCCCGATAGAGACGTTGAAGTTTGAGGACGTGGAATACTGGGGCGAGATGAAGACAATCTTCGACTGGGCTCACACCCACGTAACGTCGACGATGTACATCTGCTGGGCTGCCCAGGCTGGACTTTACTATTACTACGGCATACCGAAATATCCGCTCGCAAAGAAGATGTTCGGCATTTTCCCGACCCGTCCGCTGCGTCCGAAACTCCCCATCTTCCGTGGCTTCGACGATGTCTTCTGCATGCCACAGAGCCGCCACACCGAAGTCCGCCGCTCCGACATTGAGAAGGTCCACGACTTGAGCATCATTGCCGAGTCGCCCGAGAGCGGCGTTTCCATGGTCATGGCACGCAACGGCCGCGACATTTTCGTCACCGGACACCTCGAATACGCCCCCGAAACCCTTGACAACGAGTATCGCCGCGACAAGGACATACGCGACGACGTCGGCATTCCGTGCCACTACTACGTCGACGACGACCCCTCGAAGGGCATCCGTGTGACGTGGCGGGCCCATGCAAACCTCCTCTTTGCCAACTGGATAAACTACTACGTCTACCAGAAGACGCCATACGATATAAACAAAATCAAATAACTTACAGACTAGAAACAACGCACCGATGCAGACCCTCGAACTACTTTCGCCGGCTAAGAACTTGCAATGTGGCTTCGCCGCCATCGACAGCGGAGCCGACGCCGTGTACATAGGAGCCTCACGCTTCGGTGCCCGTGCTGCTGCTGGCAACTCTGTCGACGACATACGTCAGCTCTGCGACTATGCCCACAAGTACGGCGCGCGCGTCCATGTCACGGTCAATACGATTATATATGACGACGAAATGGACGACACCATGTGCCTTGTGCGTCAGCTTTGCGACATCGGAGTCGACGCGTTGCTTGTCCAGGACATGGGACTGCTGAGCCGGATACGTGCCGAGCACTTGCCCGTTGCGCTCCATGCCAGTACACAGTGCGACACGCGGACTGCCGAAAAGGCTGCCTGGCTCTACTCGCTTGGTTTCGGGAGGGTAGTGCTTGCACGCGAAATGTCGGCTGATGAGATTACAGAAATCCACAAGACAGTACCCGATGTAGAACTTGAGGCATTCGTTCATGGAGCACTGTGCGTCAGTTATTCCGGCGTTTGCTACGCATCGCAGAACTGTTTCGACCGTTCAGCGAACCGTGGCGAGTGCGCACAGTTCTGTCGTTTGAAGTTCGATTTGGTCGATTCCGATGACAGAACGATAGAGCGCGGACGTTACTTGTTGTCGCTGAAGGACATGTGTCAGATAGACAACCTCGAAACACTTGCCCGGTCCGGAGTCACCGCGTTCAAGATTGAAGGCAGGCTGAAGGACGAAGAGTACGTCAAGAACGTCGTTGCTGCCTACAGCAAGCGCCTCGACGCCATCGTCGCACGCCATCCCGACAAGTACCGCCGCGAGGCCTACGGTACCGTCAGGTACAATTTCACCCCCGACTTGCACAAAACCTTCAACCGAGGCTACACCACATATTTCCTCAACGGTCGCCAAGGCGACATCTTCTCGCCAGATACACCAAAGGCGCTCGGCGAGTTTGTCGGCCACGTCAAGAACGTTGAGCACAACTGCATCACCGTTTCCGGCACGTCAAGCTTTGCCAACGGCGACGGACTCTGCTTCCTCAACGCTGAGCACGAGCTCGAAGGCTTCCGCGTCAACCGTGCTGTGGGCAACAAACTCTATCCCTACAAAATGCCTGCCGAGTTGCACAGGGGCGCGGGTCTCTACCGCAACAACGACCAGGTGTTCGAAAACGAGCTTAAAGGAAAGTCGTCGGAACGGCGCATACAGGTAGCTCTCAGCTACGGACTTACGAACGATGGCTTTAGTTTAGCTGTCAACGGCAAAGTCCTTTCGACTGTTGAGTTCGCCCATCAGAAAGCTAAGCGACCTCAGCATGACAACATTACGGCGCAGCTCTCGAAACTTGGCAACACCGTCCTTGAAGCTTCCAGCGTGACTATAGAAGACGGAGCCGGTGAATATTTCATTCCGAACAGTCTGCTGTCGCAACTCCGTCGTGATGCCGCCGAGGCTTTCGAGAAGGAAATTGCACGGCAGACGGCAGAGCGAAAGCCAATCGAGGCAAACGAACAAGCACCGCTGAAGGTATGGCAACGCGAATATTCGGAGTTCCCGTACCTATATAATATATCCAACAAGGACGCCGAGAAGTTCTATTCGGGGCAGGGGATGACAGACATCCGTCCTGCTTTCGAACTGAAAAAGGAGCCCGGAGCACTCATCATGCAGTGCCGCCACTGCCTGCGCTACAGTCTTGGCCGCTGCGTGCGCCGTGGAGGAAAGCGTCCCGAATGGCATGAGCCGTTGTTCCTGCGGCTTCCCGACGGGCGTCGTTTCCGTCTGGAGTTCAATTGCGATGAATGCCAGATGAATATATATGCTGACAACTGTGGCAAAAGGAATTGAACCGAAGGGAGAGAGAAGATGAAGATACTAGCACGACTGATATTTGTACTTGTCGCTGTCGTAGCTGTCACGGGCTGCTACAACCGCCGCACACCGTCACGGTTCCACTTCCGCGACTCCCTCTCCATTGCCGATACTCTGTCGCAGAAGCAACTCGACTCGCTGACGATGGAGCAGCGCGACTCAGCCGATTTCGTTGTCAAGCACCACTACGGCCCCGGCTTCAACTTCATCGTGCGCGGCGACTCCCTCGTTCTCACGAAGGAGCAGCCGGAGGAGACAGTCAGCGGTATGCCTGTCGACTCGTTCAGCATTCGCCAGGGAACACGTGTCGCCGTCATGGATGTAATCATATTGCCCTCCGACACTATCGACTCCGTTTGGGTTCAGCTCGTAACCGAAGAGTATCACACCGGTTGGACGCACGAGTCGTCGATGTTGCCGAAAGTAGACCCCGACGATTCAATATCGCAGTTCATATCGACGTTCTCCAACGTCCACCTCCTCATTTTCCTCGTCCTTTTCTCGCTCATCGCCGTCGGCTTCCTTGGCCGCAAGCTGTTGAGGCGCAAGGCTCTCATCGTCCACTTCAACGACATCAACTCTTTCTATCCTACGTTGCTCGCCCTCATTGTCGCCGCGAGTGCAACGTTCTATGCGACGATACAGAACTTCGCCCCTGAGACGTGGCGTGAGTTCTATTTTCATCCGTCTCTCAATCCGTTCTCTCAGCCGTGGCCGATAGAGATTTTCCTCCTTTCGGTGTGGTCGATGCTCATCGTCGCCCTTGCCGCCATCGACGACACGCTGCATCAGTTGAAGCTCGACGATGCTTTCTGGTATCTCTGCGGACTCGTGGCAGTCTGCGCCGTCGACTATATCGTCTTCTCGATTTCCACGCTCTATTATGTCGGCTACGTCCTCCTGCTTGCCTACATCTGGTATGCCATTCGCATGTACTTCCGCCACAACCGCAACGTCTACATCTGCGGAAACTGTGGCGCCCGCCTCCACCGCAAGGGCCGCTGCCCGTACTGCGGGGCGATGAATGAGTAAAGGGAGACCCTAATACCTCCCCAAGCCCCTCCGAACGGAGGTGTTGTCTTGAGAAGTTTTTTACCTCATATACCTAATCCTCACTTCCGCCCCCGTACCATCGAGCGCATGGCGGATTTGAGCAGTGTCGGCATCGTAGAAGTGGTAAGGGTAGACGACCTTCGGCTTTATCGTCTCAACAGCCTGGCGGAGTTGCTTGGTGTCCATAGTGAAGCGGCTGACGGGTAGGAAAGCAATGCTGATGTTCTTCAAATCCTTCATCTCAGGAATGAACTCCGTGTCGCCGGCGATGTAGATGCGGAACCCGTCGAAGTCGAGGACATAGCCGTTCCAGCGTCCCTTCGGATGTCGCTTTGCGTTCTTCTTCGAGATGTTGTAAGCCGGAACACAGTATATGACGCAGTTCTTCCCGATGTTCATGTACATGTTATTTTCGAGAACGTTGCCGATACGCATCTGAAACCAGATGTCCTTCGGTATGATGAGCTCCGTGTAGCGGTCCGTCAGCACACGGATGGCATAGTCGTCGAAGTGGTCGAGCTGCTTGTTGGTAACGAGGATGAAGTCGGCCTTCGGCTTGTCGAGGTAGTCGAGCACGGGCCCCACATGACTGCAAACGGGGTCGATTTCAAATTCCCTTCCGTCGTAGTTAATCTGAATGCTGGCGTGCTTTATGGGCGTTATCGTTATCTTCTTGCCGTGCGCCGTGTAGAAAACGTCGGGCTTGCGCTTTTCCTGCGGTTGCTTGTCGCCACAGGAGAAGAGCATGGCTGCGAGAACTATAATAAATGTATATATAAATGTCTTTTTCATCTTATTCCTCCCCAAGCCCCTCCAACGGGAAGGGATGTCTTAACGCCTTGCCTTTTTGAGCTAACGGCCGTTGTTGCCACAAGTCACTTTTTGTTCTCCCTCCTTTCGGGAGGGCCGGGATGGACCGTATTCCTATACCTTTCCTTCACTTCCTTCTCGACATCCTCAGCCGTTCGCTTCGAGATGAACAGCGAGTGAATCCACATACCGACGATGATGACTGCGATGCCGGCAACAATCGATAGCACCCACTTCAGCGCCGTGCTCTCGATAGGCAGAAAGTCGGGTAGGGAAGAGCCTGCGGCAGCACCGCCGATGATTATTATCCAGTTGACTGCGCTCCCACTGCTGTACCCCTTCACGATGCGTTGGTATTCGTCGTCGTGACTTAATACGTTGTCGCGGTCGCGCTGCCATATCTTTTCAAATTCTTCGTCCGTCATACAAAGTGCAAAGTTAATAAAAACTTTTGTCTTCCGTCATTTATTTACCGCCTTTATATTCCTCTTGAGCCCTTCGTATTTGGCACGCTTGACGGCGGAGCCTTTGAATAGACGGCGGTAGGTTTCGACATCGAGGTTCTGCCAGTCGGACTTCGACATGGCGAGCAGCTCCGGCGAAGGCTGTAGCTCTGCGTCGTCGTTAGGCGTTGCGAAGCGGTTCCACGGACATGCAGCCTGGCACCGGTCACAGCCGTAGATGGTATCGTCCATTGCCGATTTTGCCGCTTCCGAAATCTCGCCACGGTTCTCAATGGTCTGATAACTAAGACACAGCGACGCATCGAACGGGTCCGATTTCAGCGCTCCCGTCGGACAGGCGTCGATGCATCGTGTGCAGCGTCCGCAGCGGTTCACTGCCGGTGTGTCGTAGTCGAGCTCAACATCGACGAATATCTCTCCGAGGAAGAACATGGTTCCGGCATGCGGAATGATAAGCAGGTTGTTGCGGCCAATCCACCCGAGTCCCGCCTTCTGTGCCCAGTAGCGTTCCAGCACAGGTGCGCTGTCGACAAAGACACGGAAGTGTGCCGTTGGCTTTTCGCTGTTGTCGGATGATGCGGCAGAGTCCGTTTCCCATTGGCTGACAGACTGTTGCGCGTCGGACTTAGCCGATGGGGTGTGGGAAGGCTTCATCGTAATCTCCTCCCAACCCATTGTCGTAGCCAACTTCCGCAACCGCCGTTTCATGATATCATGGTAGTCCTTGCCGAGGGCATAAGCAGCCAACTTATAGCTGTCGTCCCGCTGACTGACGGCGGGCGCATAGTTGAGTGCCACGGAGATGATGCTCTTTGTGCCCGGTACAAGCAGCGTCGGGTCGAGGCGCTTCTCCACGTTGCGGTACATGTAGTCCATGTCGGCATAGCGATGCGCTTCCACACGCCGAAGGTATTTTTCTCGTTCTTCACCTTCGACGGGCGCTGCCTTCGCTATTCCGCAGGCAGCAAAGCCAAGTTGATGTGCTAGAGACTTAATGTCCATGTCTACCCAAGCTAAGGAAATGTCCTACCCAAGCCCTCGCCAAGGGAGGGATGTCTAAAATGTCTTGTGGCAGCGTCAGCTGTTGGTACAAAACATATTTATTTCTATATTAATCTATATATTTCTATATATATCTATTTAGTCTATCTGGTCTGTCCCAGTCTATATCCTCCCCGATGGACACCCTAAAGGAAATATTCTCGCATGAAGCGCAATTTGCTTCTTTCTTCCTCTCAGCTCCATATTCATGGCAAAGTTAATTAATATTGAGCGAAAAACAAAGAAAATCTATTATAATGTCCCATTAAAGCCTTTCCCAATGTAATATCTTGACATCAAGAATAATAGCTATGCCACTACGGCATGGACGTCCTTTGATAGACTATGATAGACGGGATAGATTTGACAGATAGCCACTGGGTAATCAAAAATCCTTTTCCTTTAGTATAGACTTTGATATATGGGATAGATTTAATAGGCAGCCACTTGGTAATCAAGCATCCTTCCCTTGGGGAAGGCTTGGTTAGGCTGGGCAACATCCACCGCAGGGGCGCCCCTCGTGGGTGCCCGGTCGCCACGAAGGGGCAAATGATGTAATGTGGGTGATGGTATTCGGTCTGACGACCGAGCGGACAGCCACAAGGGCCGTCCCTGCTGTGGATGGCATGAAAGGCACTAACAGCCACAAGACATTTTAGACATCTTTCCCCTTGGGGAAGGCTTGGTTAGGCTGGGCAACATCCACCGCAGGGGCGCCCCTTGTGGGTGCCCGATTGCCACGAAGGGG
>OMVI01000061.1 GCA_900314455.1 uncultured Prevotella sp.
TACGAGCTGCAAAGCATTCTTGCTGGATGGCAGTACAATGAATACATTGCAACCTACTATTTCTTCCGTCCGGTGTACTGGTCTGATAACACATGGAACTGGCGCATCTACAGCTATTACCCAACTACGGCTTGGTATAACGCCCGTCCGACAGTGTACGTAAGCTACCGCGGTGGCAACAGTCGCGGATACTACACTTCGCGTTCTTGGCGTCAGCCGACACAGAGGGTCGTTCGCACGAACTCTCAGCCTGTCCGCACGGTGAACAGAACAACCACGGCCACAGGCAACCGCTCGTTCGGCAACCTCAATAACTCGAACTCCAACCGCACCGTCAACCGTACTCCAAGCAATGGCAATCACTCGTTCTCATCTCCAAGGGCTAACAGCAACCGCAGCTTCGGTACGACAAGCAATATCAGTAGCTTTGGAGGTACAACAAGGACTACAACGAACACTACAACGACTTCTGGTCCATTCGGTGGACACAGGTAGGATGATAGGATGGCGGGATGATGTGATGACAGGATAATAAGAGAGTTGTCATATAGAAAAGTTCAGTAACGTCTGAACCCATTGAAGGCAGTTTTCAACGAAGAAGCTGCCTTTTTCTTTTTAATGATGTAGCTTTGCAGGCCAATATAATAGCATCAAACTACTTAAGAACTTCACTTCAATAGTCAATCTGTTCCACAAAGCAATAGCTCTTGGTTGGCTTTCCCTTGTGGCACCCTCACTTTCTATAATTAAAAGTCAAAGGAATGCTATTTCCTAATAAAAAATATCTACCTTTGCGAACAAAGGAAACAATAAAGATTAAACTTATCCTATGATGAAAATTAAGAACTTACTCTTCCTGTCTTTATTACTTGTTGTATGCGCTTGCAGTAGTGATAATGATTCAGAAAATGGAGGCGTAGCAGAAAAAGACGCACTATTAAGTGGGACGGTGTGGTATTATGCAGATAACGCATTAGAGCCGAATAGACCATTCTATACAGATAACGATTATGAAATTCGAGAAATCGTTAACCGTTTTATAACAGAAGGGCATCCTGAAGTCATTACTAAAGATACTGTAACACGAACAATATCTGATACTATCAAAGCGAAAAGGAACCCTAGTAAAATAATCTTTGGCAACGGGAACTGTCAAGTAATAGACTCTACCTCTAACTATTCAAGGATTCAAAAGTATTCTTGTGATTTTATAAAATACACCTTCAAACTGGGTACATACGAACTTTATTATGACACTTATACCATCACAAGAAACGGCATAGATGGCATACCTTTAGATAATGGCGCATATTATTATCCAATAGAGGATAATAATTACAAACGGATTTCATCAGACGAGGAGAGCAATAACGTTAATGTCAATATCTACACATATGACTTTACAAGGTCTTTATATGACGTAGTCCTTAGTCTTGGAAGCAATCAGTTTCGAGGTAAACTCAATCCGGAAAACGGACTCTTAGAACTTCAACAAACTGCTCCTACCAGTGGACAGGTTAAAACATATGTAATTTTAAATAACTATGGAAGAAATTAGCGGAATCTTTGCATTTGTTATTTTAGTAGTAGCTGTTCTTCAAATTGTTCTATTCTTCAAAATTAGGGGAATGACTAATGATGTGCGTGAACTAAAGGATTTTATTTTGAATAATAGCTCGAAAGCTGTGCCAGCGCCTCCGACTAGAGTATATTATAGGCCTGTTCAACAACAAGCACAATCCCCCCAATCTCAAGACAATCATAGCAAAACAGAAATAAAAGAAGATAAAGAGAATTTTACACCTGATTCAAAGCCGCAGTCCGAACATACTTCTTCATATAAAACAAATGAAGTCGCAAATAAATTTGCAGAAGAGGTAAGAACATGTATAAAATCTGGCAAGCAAAAGAATGAAGACCAAGATGTCATTTATGAACAGATAGTGGTTATTGTCAACAACTATTCTGCTCAATTACAGAATGAAGGCTTCGACCCTTGGAATATAGTAAATAGTATATATTCTGACTTCGACGACTAAAATAGACTTAATCAAAGTCTTCTCCAGACCAAATGCTTTCATTATTTCGTATTATGGGAGCATTTGTCTTTTATAGCACAAATTCTAGCATTCACTTGCAAGTATTCTTCAAATTCAGTACCTTTGAAACGTCATTTTAAGAAAGGTAATGGATAAGACAAAGATACTTTTTATCTGCTTGGGAAACATCTGCCGCTCTCCGGCAGCCAATGCGATCATGCAGAAGTTCGTTGATGAAGCAGGATTGAGTGACAAGTTTGTCATTGACTCAGCCGGTATTGGTCCATGGCATGTCGGACAACTTCCTGACAAGCGAATGCGGCAACATGGAGCAAAGCGAGGTTACAAGATTGACCATATAGCACGGCAGTTTGATGCATCCCGGGATTTCGATGACTTCGACTACATTGTCGTCATGGATGATGAAAACTACAAGAATATTACTTGGCAAGCGCATGATGATTCTGGAAGGAAGAAAGTTATCCGCATGGCAGACTACTTCATAAAGTACAAAGGCAGGACGAGCGTCCCCGACCCATACTATGGCGGAGACTCAGACTTTGAACTAGCTCTTGATCTCATTGAGGATGGCTGTCGTGGCATTCTGAACAAACTAACTAATAAAGAGAACCTCCAATGAAAATCTTAGGAAACATACTTTGGCTGATATTCGGCGGACTGAGCATTGCCATCGAATACTTCATCGCATCATTTCTGCTGATGATTACCATCGTCGGCATTCCGTTCGGCATTGCCAACCTACGGCTGGGCATTCTAGCCTTGTGGCCATTCGGCTCACATATCGTTGACAAGGAGCAGGGCACCGGCTGCCTGAACATGTTCATGAATGTCCTTTGGTTCTTTGTCGGCGGAATTTGGATAGCACTTACCAATTTGTTCTGGGGCATTATTCTCTGCATAACCATCATCGGCATTCCATGGGGCAGAATGCATTTCCGGCTCATGCGCCTTGCCCTTGCACCATTCGGCAAAACTATAGTTAATGACGACTTAGACTAAAATAATAATCAACCACCCACTAAAAAGAACCACAATGAAGAAAATTCTATTTATCGTCGGCTCTCTGCGTGAGAAGTCTTTCAACCGCCAACTGGCTAAGAAGGCCGAGACAATACTTGAAGGCAAGGCTGAAGTAAAGTACCTTGATTTCGCGGAACTGCCTTTCGTCAATCAGGACAAGGAAGTTCCGGAACTGGATGTCGTTCACCGCATCCGAAAGGAAGTATCTGATGCTGATGCCCTGTGGGTATTCACTCCGGAATACAACTACAGCTATCCAGGCATTGTGAAAAACCTCTTCGACTGGCTTTCACGTCCAATAAAGCCGGGTGATTATGCCACACCGACTTGTATCAATGGCAAGAAAGTCGCACTCAGCGGAGCTAGCGGAAAGTCGGCTACGTCACAGTGCCGTGCGAAGCTCACAGACTTGCTTACATTCATCAAGGCTGACGTTCTTGACTATCAGACTGGTGTTTCCATTCCGCCACAAAGTTGGACAAGCGATGTTCTTGAACTTTCCGATGACGATGTTAAGCACCTTGAGGAAGAGGCAGAGGTTATACTCAAATAGAAATGTCCACAACCATTATAAGCATATTCCTGCTGAGCATTCTCGCCAGCTTTATTCAGCGGACGACAGGCTTTGGATTCGGCATCTTCATTATGACGGTGCTGCCATACCTGCTGCCGTCTTATGGTGAGGCGACAACATTGTCGGGACTACTCGCCATGACGACTTCCCTTATTGTTAGTTTCAGAATGAGGAAGTACCTGAACTGGCATCATCTGCTGCCAATACTCATTACGTTTATCATTATCTCAGCCATTGCGATATTCTGCCTGAAGCGGATGGATGACGTATTATTAAGGCGCATTTTGGGAGTGGTACTGATATTAACCAGCATTTGGTTTACATTCTTCAGTGAGCGCATTCGTTTGAAAACAAACTTGAATACGCAGATAGGTGCCGGAACACTCAGTGGACTGATGGGTGGTTTCTTTGGCATGCAAGGACCGCCTGCCGTGTTGTATTTCATCTCTTCCGAGCATGACAAGGACAGATACATGGCACTGGCTCAGACTTATTTCTTCTTCGGAAATTTATCCATGCTGATAGTAAGGGCATACAACGGATTCCTGACTTCTGCCGTTGGCTACGGCTATCTTTATGGCATTGGCGGTGTTGCCATCGGTATGACAATCGGAGGTTATGTCTTCCGCCA
>OMVI01000084.1 GCA_900314455.1 uncultured Prevotella sp.
TTTTTAATTTATTTTTGTGAGAAAAATAAATTAAAAATGGATGAAAAATAAATTAAAAATCAAACGAAAATAAATTAAAAATTAACGTCAAAGCTAACCTTCTGGGTTCTAAAAGGTTATTTGTCCCCTTCTAAAAGAGGGCCACCCAAGCCCTCCCGAATGGGAGGGGTGTTGAAAAGACTTGTGGATGCACCCTCGGACAATTGTCTTTTGGGTACATCCACAACTCTATATCTTTTGCTCCATAGAATGAAAAGGATGCCGTAGTTCTATTCTACTGGCTTTGGGAGGTCTTGGTTTTCATGCTCTCCTGCGTACGGAGGGTCGGGGGAGGTCGTCTCTCTTTCCGCCTTCCTAATCCTTTTGTGCTCCTCAAGCATCTTTTCGGCACGCTCATGGGCCTCGCGGGCATACTCATTATCAGGGTCTTCGTTGAGATCAATACGCATAGTGTGCGCTAGTTTTATTAAATCCTTGACCACTTCACCACCGCAGATGAGGCCCGCAGTTGCAGGAACCCACGCATTCGACGAAGGAATGGTGTGGCGGTCGGTACACTTACGCATGTCCTTATTAGGACAGATGCAATGGAAACGGCACGAAATCTCCGGTTGGTCGATGCTTTCGAGAGGCTCTTCGGGACTGTACACGACCTTCACATGGTGGATGTCAGTCTTTCGAAGCTTCTTTCTCAGCACCTTGGCGAGCGGGTCCATCTTCGTCTTGAACAAATCGGTGACTTCGAATTGCGTAGCGTCGAGCTTGTAGGCGGCGCCGAGACACGAAATCATCGGGATGCCCATGTTGTGGCAGCGTTTGATGATGTCGAGCTTGGCAGTCACCGTGTCTATGCAGTCGACTACATAATCGTAGTGGGAGAAGTCGAATTCGTCCGCCTTTTCGGGCAGGTAGAATGTCTTGTACTTGCGTACTATGCACCTCGGATTTATATCGTGGATACGTGCTTCGGCAACGTCGACCTTATGCTTTCCCACTGTTGAGATGGTGGCGAGTATCTGTCGGTTGACGTTGGTGAGGCAAACGCGGTCGTCGTCGATGATATCCAGTGCTCCTACACCACTGCGTGCGAGAACCTCAACGACATATCCGCCGACGCCGCCGACGCCGAACACTGCCACGCGGGCGCCGTTCAGAGTGTCGATGGCAGGCTTTCCGAGTAATAATTGTGTCCTTGAAAACTGATTTTGCATTGTATTATCCTGAACAACAATCCCTATCCTTTATTTGTCAATTCTATCTTTGTGGGCGCGACAATTATGAGACGGCGTTTGTAGAGGTCGCCTATGGCACGCTTGAAGACCTTCTTCGATACGTGGAACAGTCGCTTAATGTCCTCTGCATCGGACTTGTCGCCCATGTTGAGGACGCCTCCGTTCGACTCGAGATAGTCGAGGAGCGTTCCGGCGAAGTCTTCCGTCTGCTTCCGTCCGGTAGGTTGCAGCGTGCAGTCTATCTTCCCGTCGGGGCGTATATTGTCGATGTAGCCCTTCAGGCTGTCACCCGTGTGGACGTACTGGAATATCTGGTCGGAATAGATAAGTCCTCCGTAGCGGCTGTCGACGATGACTTTGAAGCCCAAGTCGGTCTTCTGCCATATCAGCAAATCGACCTCCTTGCCGTGGCGGTATTTGCCTTCCTTGTCCTCGTCGATGCTGTGCAGGAACTTGTCGACCTTCGCCGAAGCCACGAGACGGTAGCTCTCCTCGTCGACATATATATAAATAATGTAGTGGTTGCCTATCTCCATCTTCTGCTTTTGCTCGCGGAACGGGCAGAAGAGATTCTTCGTCACGCCCCAGTCGAGGAACGCACCGTACTTGTTAACCCATGAGCACTTGAGCCAAGCGAAGTCGCCGGCCTGTGCAAGCGGCTTCTCTGTTGTCGCTATCGGGCGCTCCTCCTGGTCGAGGTACACAAAGACGTTGACCTCGTCGCCAATCTCCGTGCCTTCAGGTATGTACTTTGCCGGCATCAATATCTCGCCGTCGTCACCGCCGTCGAGGCATAGTCCGAGCAGTTCCTTTTCTCCCACGCGTGCTCCCGTGTGCTTATAAGCCTTGCGGACGACCCGCAGCTTGTTGTATTTCCCTAATTCTATTCTTGCCATAAAGAGACCTTCCCCGACCCCTCCGAGCGGAGGGGAGATGGGAAAATGTTATGTGATTAATTGTAAAAGACTGTGATTAAATGACCTCTTTGCCACCGGACAATTCTCCGTCTCCCCTCCGCTCGGAGGGGTCGGGGGAGGTTCCCTGTACTATTTGCCCGTCCCTCAGCTGTATTGTACGGTCGGTGATGGCGGCGAGGCTCTCGTCGTGCGTCACGATAACGAAAGTCTGGCCGAACTTATCACGAAGGTCGAAGAACAACTGGTGCAGCTCCGCCTTGTTCTTAGAGTCGAGAGAGCCCGATGGTTCGTCTGCAAGGATAACCGCCGGATTGTTGACGAGGGCGCGGGCGACGGCTACACGCTGCTTCTCACCTCCCGAAAGCTCGTTCGGTTTGTGGTTGGCGCGGTCGGAAAGACCCATGAAGTCGAGCAGCTCCGTTGCACGCTTCTTCGCCTCCGACGGTTTCCTGCCTGCGATGAAGGCTGGTATCATGATGTTCTCGATAGCCGTGAACTCCGGCAAAAGCTGATGGAACTGGAACACGAAACCAATGTGCTGGTTGCGGAAGTCGCTCAGCTTGCCCGTCGAAAGTCTGCTGGTGTCTATTCCGTCGACGATAACCTTGCCGCTGTCGGGCTTGTCCAGTGTGCCGATGATTTGCAGAAGCGTTGTCTTTCCGGCTCCGGACGGTCCCACGATGCTGACGACTTCGCCCTTGTCGATGTGCAGGTTGATGCCCTTGAGGACTTGAAGCGAGCCGAAACTCTTTGTAATGTCTTGAACGTCTATCATAGTTTTATCTTTATTTTCTTATTCTTTTCAGTCCGTTTATCTTATCGCGGAGCCAGTCGTATGCCGACCGTTCCTCGGTATGTTGTGGCTCGGCGAAGGTCATTGTGTCCATAGTCTCGCCGTACTGGTCGGGGTACACAATCATAATCGTGCGTCCGCTGAAGTACTGGTCGATTTCTTCGGGGAGCCGTTCCAGTGCCGCTTTCCACGAGATTGTGCCTTTTCGTGCCGTCACGACGACAAACATGTGGTCCTCCTTGATGTTAGCCGCTAAATCGGGCATTTGGTTCCAGTGTCTCATCTCGGTGTATTCGGCTCGCACATTGGGGTGTCTGTTCTGCACATATTCGCGTATCAGAGCCAGCGAAGTGTCGCGGGCATGGAACTGAATGCGGCAGTCGAGGTTGCCGGCAAGGCGCGACAGGCGTTCCAGCCATCGGTGGAAACCGGGCTCGAACTCTGCTCTCGACGGCACGGCGACGACAATGCGGCGGATGGTATTTAGCGGTTGGCGTATGCGGGCTATGATAATCTGGCGGTTGAGACCGTTGTACAGACTCTGGGCGAACTGCCCCCAGAATGTATTAGTTATCTCGGGGTGGAAGTGAAGACCCATGATTATCTCGCTGGCCTGGTACTCGCGGAACGCATGCTTTATGCCGTTGGCGATGTTCGTTGACAAACGGACTTGCGTCTGGATAGGAACGTCGGCAGCGCTGCAATTCTTCTTCAAGTGCTCCAGTAATCTTCTGCCTTCCTCCTGGTTCTTCGCCGCGTTCACATCGTCGTAAACTACGTTCAAGGCGATGAGCCCCCGGTTCAGCTTAGGGTTGCGCATGAGAGTTCCGAGAGTAATGAGGCTGTCGGCATATTCGGGATATTTCACAGGGATGAGTATCTTCTCGTCGTCGCCCTTGTTGTCGGTTGTAGGATTATCCTTCTCCTTCAGGCGTATCTTCCGCGCCGAATTCTCAGTCACGACGGAAGATATGATGCACGTGAAGAGTATCATTAGCACCACACCATTCAGTATTTCGTTGCCGAAGACCGACTGTCCGGGGGCGCTTTCCAGCGACAATCCAACCATTACCATGGCTATTGCACCGGCTGCATGGGCTGATGTCAGACCGAACATTAAGTCCCCCGACAACCTAGGCATGCGGAAGAACGCTGTCGTTCCGTAAGCTGCGAGGGCCTTGCCGAGTGTTCCGAAGAGCACAAGGCACAGCATTATCCACAGCACTGAGCCTCCGTGGAAGAGCAGCCGGATGTTGATGAGCATGCCGACACCAATAAGAAAGTATGGAATAAACAGTGCGTTGCCGATGAATTCTATTCGGTTCATCAGCGGAGAGACCTTCGGTATGAAGCGGTTTAATATGAGACCGGCAAAGAAAGCGCCGAAGATGCCCTCAAGACCGATGTAGTCCGAGAGTGCCGCACTTAGGAAAAGAATCGATAAAACGAAGATAAACTGCATGACGGCGTCGCTGTATCGGCGGAGAAACCAGCGTACGAGGCGTGGTATCAGTATTATCATGATGACGCAGAACACCACAAACTTCACTGCAAACCAAAGCCAGAAGAGTGCGCCTCCAGTGTCTTTCACTGAGTTGACAATAGCCGCCAGCGTCACAAGGGAAAGAAACAGCGATATCATTGACGACCCGACGCTCAGCGTTGAGGCTGAATTGCGTTGCAGTCCGTAGCGTCCGACGATAGGATAGGCTATCAACGTGTTCGACGACATTATGCAACCGAGCATCAACGATGCTGTTGCGCTGAGCTCCAGCAGAGATTTGCCCGTCCAGACAGTAATTACGAAGGGCAGAACAAACGTCAGTACGCCGAAGAAACCAACTCGGGCGCGGTTCTTCTTCAGTCCTTCCATGTCCAGTTCGAGTCCCGCCAGGAACATGATATAGTACAGTCCGACTCGCCCGAACAGCTCGAAGGAGTCGTCGCGGACAAGGATGTTGAGGCCGTATTTGCTTACAATCATTCCCGCAAGGACCATTCCGATGAGATGGGGAATGCGCAGTCGTCCCATGATTATCGGTGCGAAGAGGATAATCAGCAGTACGACGAAGAAGATAAGCGTCGGGTCTGTAATCGGGAAATACTGTGATAGGCTTGCCATTGGAACTTTAGCTGCTCGTTTGTCTTGCGTGGTATATGCCACAGGAGGCAGTCACCACGGAGTTTAATCATGCAAAGTTACGAAAAAATCGGCTCATAACAATATAATGCTCTCTTAAATTTTGCCATTTCAAATGAAATGTCTAATTTTGCAACTAAATTTCATTTGGAATGGCATCGTTATCTTTCACACTGTTAGAATGATGCCGAATTCCGCAAGGTAAAAGAAAGGATTGACTTATGAAAGTAGCTATTGTTGGTGCAAGTGGAGCTGTAGGACAGGAGTTCCTGCGTATTTTGGCTCAGAGAAAGTTCCCGTTGGACGATTTGGTTCTTTTCGGTTCGAAGCGTTCGGCAGGCCGAAAGTACATCTTCGAGGGCAAGGAATACACCGTTAAAGAGCTTCAGCACAACGATGACTTCAAAGATATAGACATCGCATTCACAAGCGCCGGTGGCGGAACGGCGGCAGAATACGCCGACACAATTACCAAATACGGTGCCGTAATGATTGACAACAGCTCGCAGTTCCGCATGGACGACGACGTGCCATTGGTTGTTCCGGAGATAAACCCTGAGGATGCGCTCAACCGTCCGCGTGGTATCATTGCCAATCCGAATTGCACAACGATTATGATGGTTGTGGTCCTGAACCCGATTAACAAGCTCAGCCATATCAAGAAGATACACATCTCGAGCTATCAGAGTGCCAGCGGCGCCGGTGCAGCTGCCATGAAGGAACTCGAACAGCAGTATAAGGAGATGGTGGAGGAAGGTCACGTGACCACAATCAACAAGTTCCCGCATCAGCTCGCTTACAATGTCATTCCTCAAATAGACAAGATGACGCCCAACGACTATACAAAGGAGGAAATGAAGATGTACAACGAGACCCGCAAGATAATGCATTCGGATGTGCGGACGAGTGCTACCTGCGTGCGAGTGTCGTCGCTTCGTTCCCACTCCGAGAGTGTTTGGTTCGAGACGGAACTCCCTCTGAGTGTCGAGGAGATACGCGAGGCGCTTAAGAAAGCTCCGGGTGTGACCCTCGTTGACGACCCTCAGAACTACGTTTACCCAATGCCGCTCGACAGCGCGGGCAAGGATGACGTCTTCGTAGGCCGAATCCGCAAGGACCTTGCTGATGATAACAGCAACACGTTGTGGCTCACCGGCGACCAAATCCGTAAGGGTGCCGCCCTCAACGCAGTGCAGATTGCCGAATACCTGATAAAGGTTGGCAACGTGAAGTAATGTTGATTAGAGAATCAGTAAATAAATAAAACAAGGTATTAGTCAACAAAATCGTAATGAAAAAGAACTTATTGGTAGTGCTGACAGCCGCCGCTCTCATCGTAAGTAGTGTCGCATACGCAGCCGTCAATGGCAGTCCTGTAATGCGAAAGCAGGGCAAGACCTACATTGTAAGCACCACCACACTCTGCAACACCCGTGGCTTCCGTGGCACGACGCCGCTCGAAGTCTACATCAAAGGCAATAAAGTCGTGAAGGTCGTAGCACTAAAGAATAGCGAGTCGCCCAACTTTTTCGGCAAGGTTGTCAAGGGATTGCTTCCGAAGATGGCAGGAAAGAACATCAACAAGGCAGCCAGCGTCGATGGCGTCAGTGGTGCAACGTTCTCTTCCCGTGCAGTGAAGGCAAACGTAGCTGCCGCCGTCAGGTATTACCAACAGCACAAATGATTATGCCAGGTTGCGCATACGGCGTTGCCGACACAATCCATTAAAAACAGAAAAGCCGCTCGAAAGCGGCTTTTTTTATTTCCCTAAGAACTTCGATTCGATGTATTTGCCGAACTCATCCTTGTAGAGGTCGCCTACGGGAAGGTTTGTTTCCTCGTCCATAATGACACGGTTCTTGATGACCTCCTGTATCTTTGAGAGGTTGATGATGTAGGAACGGTGGATGCGCATGAACTTCTTCTTAGGCAAACGTTCCTCCATCTTCTTCATGCTGAGCAGCACTATGACCGGCTTTTGGCGTGATTCAGTGTATATTTTGAGGTATTCGCTCATCCCTTCGATGTACCTTATCTCATCGATTTTTACCCGAACGATGCGGTGTTCGGTCTTGAAGAAGAGCGAATCGTCGTCGTCCGGCTCCGAAATAACCGGCTCCTGATGCCGCAAATCGTACTGTGTCTTCACCTTATCGGCAGCCCGCTGGAACTCTTTGAGCGAGAACGGCTTCAGCAGATAGTCCACCGCGTCGACCTTGTAGGCATCTACTGCATACTCGCTGTAAGCCGTTGTGAACACCACCAATGGCGGATTGTCGAGTCCTTTGACAAATTCCATGCCGTTGATGTCGGGCATATTGATGTCGATAAATATCGCATCGACTTGCTCTTGGTCCATTATCGCCTTCGCATCAGTCGCGCTGTGGCATTCGCCGGCAAGCTCCAGAAAGTCAACCTTATTTATATACGCAGCTAGTTGGCGCAGTGCCAGCGGCTCATCGTCTATTGCTAATACTCGTATCATAATATAATGTCACTTTTATATAATTCCTTTTTACGCTTCGCTGTCGGGCAATGAGCTCCGGAGCGGTATGTCGAGGCGAACGTTGTAAGTGTCTTCGTCCTCCGTGATGTCCAGCGAATAGTCGCTGCCATAGATGAGGTCGAGTCGCTTCCGCGTATTCTCCAGCCCAACGCCGCCGTGCTCAACGGTGCTCTCCTTGTGCTTCGAGTTACTGCAAGTGAACACAAACCGTCCGTCCTTGAAGTGCGACGCGATGTGGATAAAGCTCTTCTTCTCATAGCTGACACCGTGTTTGAAAGCATTCTCAACGTACGTTATCGTTATGAGCGGGGCTATCAGCGCCTCCGGAATAGGCTCGTCGGTCTCCACCTTTATGTCCACCTGGTCGGAATAACGCAAGCGCATGAGCTCGATATAGTTGTCGATGAAGTTCTTCTCCTTGCTGAGGCTCACCATCGGACGGTTGCCGTCGTAAAGCACATAACGCATAAGCTTCGACAGTTCGATGATACTTTCCTTCGCCTCCTCTGGGTCAATGTCGACCAAAGCATGAATGTTGTTGAGCGTGTTCATGAAGAAGTGCGGGTTTATCTGATACTTCAGGTATTCCAGTTGCTGGTGCAAGTTCTCGCTTTTCAGCTCCTGTAGCTTCTTGCTATCTTCATCCTGCTTTAGCAACAGTTTTATTCCGAGGTTCATACCGAGCATCATTATCAGCACAATGACACTTATGAAGTCAGCCTGGTCGACAAAGAACGGACGGTGATGGCGCTTCTCAGGTGGTGGCGGATAGTCACCCTTGCCAGACTGAACCATCTCGACGCGCGGCTTGTGCTTGTGCATCGGCTTTGGCTTAAGCGTGAACTGGTAGACTCCGAAGCCTATTACAATGACCGTAACGATACTGAAATACAGTTTGCGGTTGTTCTTATAGACAAGCAGAGGCGCCAGGAAGTAGTTGTGAATGATGAATATGACGAGGAAAATACTTGATAATCTCCACGTGTGGAATATCTCCATCCACTCGAATTCCTCATCGACGTGCGTCCGTGCACGAATGTACATCATCAGAATGGGTATCAAATATAACAGTAACCAGAAGAACAGGTATATGAAATGCTCTATATGCTTGCGTAGGAACTTCAACATTTTTCCCTTTGTAGTTTAACAGTAATTTGTTGCAAAGATAGCAACTCGTCGGCTTACTGCCAAAAACATTCAACGAAAAGTCTTTTGTTTTCAACGAAAAATGATTAATTTTGAACCCGAAAACAAAGACAACCTGATAATTAAAGCAGTATGAGAAGAAATTTATTGACTTTATTCGCCGTCCTCTTTGGGATGGTATCCACCGCCATTGCGCAGTCGCCGGCTATCTCTTCGGCACAAACACAACTGCCGGCGTTCCCCGGTGCTGAGGGTTTCGGTATGTACACGCTCGGTGCCCGCAATGCTTCGAACATCCAGGTGCGCCATGTCACCAACCTTCAGGATAACGCTGCCGGCGAGTCCGTTGTCGAAGGCTCACTTCGCTGGGCATGTCAGAGCAACACAATCGTTGTATTCGATGTCTCGGGTACAATTTTCCTGAAGCAGGATTTACCACTGAAGAACTGCAGCAACCTCACCATCCTCGGACAGACAGCCCCCGGCGACGGTATCTGTGTAGCTGATTATCCAGTCACATTGGGCAACCAGCAGATAGTACGCTTTATGCGTTTCCGCCTCGGCAACCGCAATGTCGCACACCATGAGGGCGACGGTCTCGGCTCAATGGACAAGAACAACATCATCGTCGACCACTGTTCCGTCAGCTGGAGCATTGACGAATGCATCTCAGTTTACGGCGGAAGGAACATCACTGTACAGTGGACGATAGGCGCACAAAGCCTTGTCAACGCCGGTCACTCAAAGGGAGCGCACGGATATGGCGGCAACTGGGGCGGCTCAGGCTGCACATACCATCACAATCTGCTAGCTCATCACACCAGCCGTGTACCCCGTCTCGGTCCGAGACCTGGCACTCAGATGGACGAACGGCTTGACTTGCGTAACAATGTGTTCTACAACTGGGCTGGCGAGGGCTGTTACGGAGGTGAAGGAATGAATGTCAACATCGTCAACAACTACTATAAGGTTGGCCCGGCAACGCTCACCCGCAACACGGCACGTCAGCAGCGCATCGCCAGTGTGGGCATCCGCACGTCGTCATACACCAAGCATGACACCAGCAAGCCTAACAACTGGGACAAGATGTGGCATGTTTGGGGCGACTTCTATGTTCGTGGCAATGTCAACTCGAAGTACGATGAGGTGACAAAAGACAACTGGACGTACGGCATGTACAACCAAATTACGAACAGCAAGGTCGACAACACCTTCACGCAGGCTACCAAGGACACCATGCGTATCAACACTCCAATCAACTATCTGCCCGTTACCACGGAGACGGCTTACGACGCTTACGAGAAGGTTCTCAACTATGCCGGAGCCAGTCTGCATCGTGACGCACTCGACTCGCTCGTCGTTGCCGACACACGAAACGGCAAGGCAACGTACACCGGCTCAGGTCTTGCAAGCGGTTTCATCAACACTCAGAACGACTTGAAGCCTGCCGGCGCTGACTCAACATGGTCGCCATGGCCGGCTTTGGCACATGCCGCGGCTCCGACTGACACCGATGGCGACGGCATGCCTGACGCCTGGGAAACGGCAAACGGCACAGACCCGAACGTTGACGATGCCTCTGTCATTGCAGCAAACGGTTATACGAACATCGAAAACTATGCTAACAGTCTGGTCAGCGATATTATGACAGCCGAGAACGAAGGCGGTACGCTGCTGCAAGGTCAGCAGGAGGCTGAGACGGGCATTGATGGTGAGGTCACAGCGATACATGGCGTGACGGTGTCGAACGCTTCCATGCGCCTCGCCGACAATAATCTGTATTCGGCTAACGGTATCTTGCTTGGTACCAACGTTTCTTCCGACTGTCTTCAGTCGTTGCCAAGGGGATTGTATATCTACAACCACAAGGTGATAACGGTTAAGTAAAGCACGGCCTACCCAAGCCCTCCCGAATGGGAGGGATGTTTGAAATGACTTGTGGATGATGGCCGAAAGTCAGTCTGTTGGATATTTCTTCAAATCCTTATATAGCCTCTCTTGAGCTGCAAGGGAGGCTTTTTAGTTAATGAATATCGACAAATGTCGAAATGCTTGTGACGGTCTTGTGCAGTCACACCAAGGATGTTACAACCTGTTTTTAAAGCGGTCGGACATTGTTTTAGGGACGGTACAAGACCGTCCCTTGTGGTTGGATGTTTGCTGAAAGCAAAAAAGGAAGTGGTAAAATTCACTTATAAGAATGCGGAAAATCATTTGCTTAAATGCAAAAGGTACGAAACCAGGATGTGAAAGCTAAGGTGTTGCATTCCAAGAGGTTAGCCTTCTGCTTTGTTTTTAATTTATTTTTCTCGGATTTTTAATTTATTTTTCCTCAATTTTTAATTTATTTTTCGAGGAAAAATAAATTAAAAACCAAGACGAAAGTTAAGCTTTGACATTTTGAAAGCTATTTAAAGACATATTTTCGGTAACCTCATTACCCCACATTACGCTATCGCTCATGCTGGGTTTTCGAGAGTTTAACCTCTTTGAGGTTATTGATGCTGTTGTCGCTTATCACTCCTAAAATAGGATGAACCTTATTTCCTTTTGTTTATTTGGAGATAAATCATGAAATCTTTATGTAGTCTCTATAAATGTCTGGTGAACCTTGAAGTTTGCATAAGTAGTTATTTTAATCTTCAAAGTGTCCAAACATCCTTCCACTTGGGGAAGGCTTGGTTATGCCGTTCGGGCCTTTTTTACTTACTAAAAAATGCCGGACAACATCTTGTCTGTTGTCCGGCATTACCTTTGTGTGCGCCCGACAGGACTCGAACCTGCACTGCGCGAGCAACTAGATCCTAAGTCTAGCGCGTCTACCAATTCCGCCACGGGCGCAAACTCGTACGGAAAGCGGATGCAAAATTAATAAAAAAATCCAATAATGTGTAATAATTCGTCGATAATTTATTAACTTTGAGGTCAGAATCAATTCTTGCAGCTATGAAAAAACTTAGATTATTGTTCGTTGTGGCAACACTCCTGATGTCCGTTGCCGCCATTGCCCGTGATTATGACTACATGATTTCGTCGCCCGACGGACGGCTCACCGTGTGCGTGACAGTGAACAATCAGCTCTGTTGGAGCGTCAACCTTGACGGCAAGCCAATGCTGATATATTCGCCGATAGGCTTGGAGACGACCGCAGACACATTCGGCAAGAATGTGAAAGTCACTAAGGCGGCTGACAAGAAATTGAAGGATTTCGGTTCGCTGACGCTTACCTTCCGTGGCGGATACAGTGTGGAGTGGCGTGCATACGATGATGCAGGCTGCTATCGCATAACGTTGCCGAAGGGAAAGAAGGTGACCGTGAAGAACGAAATTGCCCAATTCCGCTTCAACGACGATGATAAGTGCTTCGTACCGTACGTCAATGACTTGCGCGATGGCGATAAGTGGAGCTCCGCTTTCGAGTGTTACTATGACCATCAGAAGTTGTCGGAGATGTACAACGACTCCCTTGCCATCACCCCGTTTGCCGTCTGCCATGCCGATGGTTACAAGAGTGTGATTCTGGAGACGGGCGTCAAGAACTACCCCGGTATGTATTTGGTGAAAGGTGAGGGCAATTCGCTGACGGCAAAGTTCCCGAACGTTCCGCTGAAATGGGTCAAAGGCGGTATGAACGACTTGAACATGATGGCGACGGAGCGTGCCGGATACATCGCCAAGGACGCTACGCAGTTGCCTTGGCGAGTCGTGATGGCGGTGAGCAACGACGCACAATTGCTCGGCAACGATATCGTGTCGAGGCTCGGAGCGCCCGGTAAGTTGACTGATACATCGTGGATACGCCCTGGAAAGGCAGCCTGGGACTGGTGGAACAACTGGAATATATCCGGCGTTGACTTCCGTGCGGGCATTAACACCGACACATATTTATATTATATAGACTTCGCCCACGACAACGGTTTGGAATATGCCGTCCTCGACGAAGGCTGGAGTGACCCCGAAGACCTGATGAAGATGTCCGACAAAATGGACATAAGCAAAATCGTCGACTATGCCAAGGAGCGCGGAGTGAGCATCATTCTCTGGTCGTCATGGCGTAATATGGTGCAGCGCGGAGCCCAGAAGATGGACGAAGTGATGGACTACTATTCGCGAATGGGCGTCAAAGGCTTCAAGGTAGACTTCTTCGACCGTGACGACCAGTTGGCTGTCAACAGTGCATGTCAGGTTGCTGAGGCTGCCGCACGCCACCATCTCATCCTCGACTTGCACGGTTTCAAGCCCAACGGCATGCAGACGGAATATCCGAACATACTGAACTTTGAAGGCGTTAAGGGACTTGAGAACTCGAAATGGGAACCTAAAGTCGACGGACATCCGCTGCACGACCAGCCGCTCTACGACGTGTCGATACCTTATCTTCGCAACCTCATCGGTCCGATGGACTACACGCCGGGTGCAATGGTGAACGCCACGCCAGACCAGTTCTATGGCAACAACGCCCATCCGATGTCGCAGGGAACCCGTGTCCATCAGATGGCGATGTACGTTGTCTTCTATGGTCCGCTGCAAATGCTTGCCGACTCGCCAACGAAATACAAGAAGGAGCAGGAGTGTACCAACTTCATTGACGGCATACCGACTGTTTGGGACGAGACTGTTCCGCTTTCGGGAAAGATGGGCGAGTATGTTGCACTTGCCCGTAGGAAAGGCAACGTGTGGTATGTCGGCGCAATGACGAACGGCGAAAGCCGTGACCTGACACTCGATTTGTCAAAGTTGAAAGTACAGGGAAAGACGATGGACATCTTCGGCGACGGTGTCAACGCCGACCGCGAGGCTACCGACTATGCCCATTTATCAGCTACGGTGGCGGCAGATGGTATCGTCAACGTGCATCTGGCGCCCGGTGGCGGTTGGGTTTGCCGTATATCGCAATGAGACATCCATTCATAAAAAATGAAAAAAATAGGGATAGTCTGATATTTTTATGTACTTTTGCACCTTGAACCAGCAGTAGCCTGCGGCGGCGCATTATGCTTCGGATAAAAAAACTAGATATTTTCATAGCAAAGCAGTTCGGACTTCTCTTTGCCGGAACATTCTTCATCAGCCTCTTCGTGTTGATGATGCAGTTCCTGTGGAGGTATGTCGACGACCTCATCGGCAAGGGATTGTCGCTGGAAGTACTGGCTCAGTTCTTCTGGTACATGGCCCTCATGATGATACCGCAGGCACTGCCGCTTGCTATTTTGCTTGCCTCGCTGATGACGTACGGTAACCTTGGCGAGAGCAGTGAGCTGACAGCGATAAAGGCTTCGGGCATTTCGCTCGTCCAGTCGTTCCGCTCGCTCATCGTAGTTGTGGTGCTCATAACGTGCGCCTCGTTCTACTTTGAGAACAATATCGGTCCGGATTCGCAGATGAAGCTTACCCAGCTGCTAGTCACGATGAAGCAGAAGAGCCCGGAACTGGAGATTCCTGAGGGCGTGTTCTACGATGGAATTCCGCAGACTAATATATATGTAGAGAAGAAGAACGTCAATACCGGCAAGCTCTACAACCTCATGGTGTACCGTCAGACGGAAAGCTATGAGGACCAGGCGATTATCCTTGCCGACTCCGGTATGCTTCAGTCGACTGCCGACAAGAAGCACCTGGTCATGACAATGTGGGATGGCCACTGGTATGAGAATATCCGCAACAACACGATGGGTAACAGTGCGCAGGTCCCTTACCGTCGGGAGTCGTTCACGGACAAGCGTATCATAATCGACTTCGATGGTAACCTGAACCTCGCCGACGCTTCTCTGTTCGGCAATGATGCCCGTACGAAGAGCCTGCCGAAGATACAGCATGACCTCGACTCGCTCAATCAGTTCTACGATAGTATCGGAACGGCATACTATGCGAATGCGAAGAAGATGTACTATCCGACTCCGCAGCTCACGGCGCAGCAGCAGAAGGACGTCAGCAAGCGCTATACGGCTAAGAATTGCGACATCGACACGCTCTTTGCACATCTGTCTCCCGATAAGAAAAAAACCGTCGTGGCGGCAGCGCTGCAAAGCGTCAGTCAGGAAACGGGCGACTTGGAGTTCAAGAGTATGATAACGAGCGACGGCGATAAGATTATCCGTCAGCATAAGATTGAGATGATAAACAAGTTCACGGTGGCGCTGTCGTGCTTGATATTCTTCTTCATAGGTGCTCCGCTCGGTGCTATTATAAGAAAAGGTGGACTAGGTGTGCCGATTATAACGTCAGTTGCCGTATTCATTATATATTATATACTCGACAACACGGGATACCGAATGGCACGACAGGGCTCATGGTCGATTTGGTTCGGAAAGGGACTGTCGCCTGCGGTGCTGATACCTACCGCAATATTCGTAACTTACAAGGCGAACAACGATTCTACCGTATTCAACTTGGAAGCTTACAAGGAGGCGTTCCGAAGAATGTTCGGACTGCGCATAAAGCGTAGCATCATGAGCAAGGAAGTTATCATCAACGACCCTGACTACAAGCGTGACGCCGAGGTTCTGAGCCGTATGAACACGGAGATTGAGGCTTATGCGCGTACGCACAACCTGAAGTCGCCGCCGAATGTCATAAATGTGTTCTTCAAGTATCAGCCTGATCACGCGATAGAGGAACTCGACAAGGAGCTCGAAGATATTATAGAGGACCTTGGCAACACGCGCGACAGGTTCGTTCTGAGCTATATCAACCGCTATCCGGTACTCGCCGTGAAGGCACATACGCGTCCGTTCGAACGTCGATGGATGAATATAGTGGCGGCAATCATCGTTCCTGCGGGTATATTCTTCTACCTGCGCATGTGGCGTTTCCGTCTGAGGCTGTACCGTGACTTGCAGAATATATACAAGACGAACACCGACGTGATTGCAAGAATAGAAAAACTGACAAACAGAGAATAACATATTTATAAGCAGTCTCTTCTCTACGAGGGGGCGCTTGGAAGGAAAATCAAAAATGGCAGAATTCAAACTCAGTAGCATCGAAGATGCAATCAAAGATTTCAGAGAAGGAAAATTCGTCATCGTTGTCGACGATGAGGACCGTGAAAACGAGGGTGACCTTATCATGGCAGCGGAGAAGATAACACCGGAGAAGGTGAACTTCATGCTGAAGAACGCCCGTGGCGTTCTGTGCGTGCCTATAACGATGTCTCGTGCCGACGAGCTCGACTTGCCACATCAGGTGGATGAGAATACGTCAATGCTCGGAACACCGTTCACTATAACTGTTGACAAACTCGAAGGGTGCACGACCGGCGTGTCGGCTCACGACCGTGCAGCGACCATTAAGGCGCTTGCCGACCCGAACAGCACTCCGCAGACGTTCGGAAGACCGGGTCATATCAATCCGTTGTATGCTCAGGATAATGGCGTTCTGCGCCGTTCCGGTCACACGGAGGCTGCTATCGACCTCTGCAAACTTTCGGGCTGCTATCCTGCCGGCGTCCTCATGGAGATTATGAACGACGATGGTACGATGGCACGGATGCCGCAGCTGCAGGAGAAGGCTAAGGAATGGGGACTGCATATCATATCGATTGCTGATATTATTGCGTACCGTTTGAAGCGGGAGTCTAGCATTGAGGTCGGCGAAGAGGTTGACCTGCCTACTATCTATGGTGATTTCAAACTCATTCCGTTCCGCCAGACAAGCAATGGACTTGAGCACATGGCTCTCATCAAGGGTCATTGGGATGAGGATGAGCCGGTTTTGGTTCGCGTTCACTCGTCTTGTGCTACGGGAGACATACTAGGCAGTAAGCGTTGCGACTGTGGTGAGCAGCTCCATAAGGCAATGCAGATGATTGAGAAGGAAGGCAAGGGCGTCCTTATCTATATGCAGCAGGAAGGCCGCGGCATTGGTCTGATGAACAAGATAGCTGCTTACAAGCTCCAGCAGGAGGACGGTATGGATACCGTCGATGCTAATATTCACCTTGGTTTCAAGCCGGACGAAAGGGATTATGGCTGCGGTGCACAGATGCTCCGTCACCTCGGAGTCCACAAGATGCGCCTCATGACGAACAATCCTACAAAGCGCGTCGGTCTGGAGGCGTACGGACTGGAAATCGTCGAGAACGTTCCGATAGAGGTTTCGCCTAATAAGTACGACTATCGGTACCTCAAGACGAAGAAGGAACGTATGGGACACGAATTGAAGAAGGTTTGAACACATATATTATATAAGGTATAGCCCGAAGCCTTGTGACTGCAAAATAAGCAAGCAAAACGTGGGAAAATGCCGCAAAATGCTAAGTATATCGTTAAAATGGGCAAAATATCAACGGTAATTTTTCGTTATAAATAATAAAATGTGTAATTTTGCGTTCACATATTACATACAGGATAAACTATGGGAACATTATCAGATAGATTGAATCGTTTGGCACCTTCGGCAACATTAGCTATGTCGCAGAAGAGCAGCGAAATGAAAGCGCAGGGCATTGACGTTATTAATATGAGCGTCGGAGAACCCGACTACATGACTCCGGAGCATATCAAGGAGGCTGGAAAGAAGGCTATCGACGATAACTACTCGAAGTATTCTCCTGTCCCTGGTTATCTCGAACTGAGAAAGGCTATATCGGAGAAAATCAAACGGGATAGCGGTCTCGACTATTCGACAAGCGAAATCATTGTCGGAACTGGTGGCAAGCAGGGCGTTTGCAATACATTCATGGCTCTTGTGAACTCAGGTGACGAGGTCATAGTTCCTGCTCCGTATTGGGTGAGCTACCCGCAGATGGCGAAACTTGCCGGCGGAAAGCCTGTTGTAATACGTGCCGGAATCAAGCAGAACTTCAAAATAACACCGGAACAGCTTGAGGCTGCAATCACGCCGAAGACAAAGTTGCTCGTCATTTGTTCTCCAAGCAACCCGACCGGAAGTGTTTACAGTCAGGAAGAGTTGAATGCTCTGGCCGAGGTGGTGCTCCGTCATGATGACTTATACGTTCTCTCAGATGAGATTTATGAGAAAATAAATTACGTAGGCTTTACTGCAAGCATCGCAAAGGCACCGGGTATGCGTGAGCGTACGGTCATTTGCAATGGCGTCAGCAAGGCTTATGCAATGACGGGATGGCGCCTTGGATGGGTTGCTGCTCCTGAATGGATTGTCAAAGGAATAAACAAACTGCAAGGTCAGTACACCAGCGGAACGAGTGATGTCAGCCAGATGGCAGCCCTCGCTGCATACCGTGGAGACCAGCAGTGTGTCGAGGAAATGCGCAAAGGCTTTGAACGCCGCCGCGACCTCATCGTAAGTTTGGCTCGTGAGATACCAGGTTTCGAGGTCAACGTACCGGAAGGAGCTTTCTATCTGTTCCCTCACATCGCCAGCTACTTCGGCAAGTCTGATGGAAAGACAACCATTAAGAACTCTACCGATTTTTCTCTTTACCTGCTTGAGGATGCACACGTTGCTACTGTTGCAGGCGATGCGTTCGGTGAACCGGATGGCTTCCGCATGAGCTACGCAACCAGCGACGATAACATTCGTGAAGCAATGAGGCGCATAAAGAAATCGCTTGCAAAGCTTTCATGATTGAAAAATTAACAGTTAAAACATCTTAAATGAATAGATTGTTCGCCTTAAATTATTATCTTTGCGATGATTTCCGATGGGTGTGGTGAGCAACCATGCCCTAAAGGCGTGCAAATAACAACAAATCAGATAAATATCACAACTTAAATTTATTTATAACAAAATCTTAAATTACAAAAAATTATGGCAACTACACAGCAAAAGAAAGTAGCCCCGAAGAAAAAGTCTGAGGGCTTCACTGGTGT
>OMVI01000085.1 GCA_900314455.1 uncultured Prevotella sp.
GTCCGAACAGCTATGCCTTCCACAGCAGGGGCAAAGCTGTTTGGGTTTCTTGCGGTCGATAGAGCCATGACGCACATACCAATGCGGAGCAACAGTCGTCTTGCCTGAGCACAATTGCTCCATAGCGTTGAGCAGCTGCTCGTTGTGGCGTGTTTCCTCTGTAAGAGTCTTGCCGTTCTTCGATGCACTGTACTCCGTGAAGTTTGACGGAGTGTTCTGCGCGTTTCCAAATTCATCGTTCTCGCCACTGGCTTCATTGCCGGCAACTCCAAGGGCGTCAAAAGCGGCGCGGATTTCAGCGCTGTCTTGTTGGCAACATATCACCCGGCATAACGCTGTCGAAATGACGGAGATAACGCACGGCTGCCTTTAAATCAAGTATTGCAGCAGGTGCCTTACCATTGTAGACTTTCTTTTTCTTTATTGTTACATAGGAGGAGCGGCCCCTGACGCCGGGAATAGCGACGACATATTCACGAAGCAGTGCCATGCCTGTAGCATCGCCAGCCGACACAGAGCCAGGTGCGGAGGGCATGTATCCGCCGACATTGTTCTTAAGAAATATTGGTGACTGCTGCGTTGCTCCGTCTGGGACATAGACATTCATGTACTGATAGGTCGTGTCCTCTACATTAGTAACGTAATAAAGTTTTGTGTAAGCAGTATAGTGAACTGTCTGCCCGGTGGGCATAGTCACAGACCCCGCCACGCCTTTCGTTGAATCGAATGCCAACTGTGGCACCGTTCTGCGAGCAGCAGCGGCACACACAAAAAGTACCGTTGCCATCGCTGTTACGAAAAACTTTCTCATTGATGGTCTATATAATAAAACACGGGCAAAGTTAGGAATAATTTTCCTACGTCAAAAATATGCCATCAAGATTTTAACGGGGTTTAGCAAACCAAAAGATTTGTTTCAAACGGAAAGCGGAAATATGTTGCTTTTATCTTCTGATAAGCTGCACAACGTTCTCAACATGAGGCGTATGCGGAAACATATCGACAGGCTGGACCTTTGCAACCTTATATTTTGCGTCGAGAAGTGCCAAGTCGCGTGCCTGAGTTGCTGGGTTGCAGCTGACGTAGACGATACGCTTCGGTGCGGCGTTGAGGATGACGTTGACAACATCGGGATGCATTCCGGCGCGGGGAGGATCGGTGATGATGATGTCAGGCTGGCCATGAGCGGCAATGAACTCAGACGTCAAAATGTCCTTCATGTCACCGGCGAAGAATTCGGTGTTCGTTATGTCGTTCTTCTTGGAGTTGACCTTGGCGTCCTCAATGGCCTCGGGTACATATTCTATACCTACAACCTTGCGCGCACGACGTGCCACATAGTTGGCGATAGTTCCCGTTCCGGTGTACAAATCATAAATTAGTGGACGACTGTTGACATCGTCAGAATCGCCGATTCCATCGAAGGCAAATGCGGAAGCAACAGAATAAAGGCGGGCAGCCTGCTCGGTGTTGGTCTGGTAGAAACTCTTCGGACCAACCTTGAATCGCAAACCGTCCATTGTTTCGATAATATGGTCGGTTCCTTTGAACGTCTGTATGTCCAAATCGCCTATCGTATCGTTGCCTTTCTGGTTGTCAACGTACATAAGACTGGTTATCTCCGGGAATTCGTCGGCGACATGCTGCAACAGTGCCTTCGCCTTTTCGTCATCGCCGGGTTCGTCATAATGGAACTGAATGACGAGCATCCACTCGCCGGTTGCGGAGTTACGGAACATCAGATTACGCAGAAGTCCGTGCTGGGCGCGAACGTCATAGAATGTCATTCCTGTCTCGACGGCATAGCGGTAAATCTCGTTGCGGATGCGGTTGTGCAAGTCGTCCATCAGCCAACATTTATCTATAGGATAAATTTTGTCAAATGCGCCGGTTATATGGAAACCGATGGCACTCTCTCCAAGCCCCGCATCCTTCGGCATAGTTGCCAGTTCCTCTGATGTGTACCAACGTTTGTTGGCACAGCCGAACTCGAGTTTATTGCGATACTCCCACTGATGGACGGAGCCGAGGATAGGACTAATCTCCGGTAGCTCGACCTTCCCGATTCGTGTCAATTGTTCGAAGACTTGCTGTTGCTTTGCCTTGAGCTGCTCTTCGTATGGAAGGTTCTGCCATTTGCAGCCGCCGCAGATGCCGAAATGCTCACAACGGGGCACAGCACGCACCTTGCTCTTGCTGACAAAGCGCACGACTCGCGCCTCACAATAGCGGTGTTTCTTCTTCGTTACCTGCAAGTCGACGACATCGCCAGGTACGGCGAATGGTACGAATATTGCCTGACCGTCGACGTGGGTCACACTCTTGCCCTCGGCGGCAACAGCCTCTATGGTTACATTTTCTATAAGTGGGAGTGGCTTTCGCTTTCTGCTCATAATGTTCTTTAATTTTGACAGTTAGCTAAATACTGTTTAATGATGTCTTTATAGCAAAATGTCAATCAGTCATTAAAATTGGTCGCAAAGTTAATAAAATAATGTGAAAAACTGAGGAACATACACCCTTGAAATCATTGCATTTAGTTAAAGGCTTTAAAAAATAGCGATTTAAAACATTTTTTTTGCACAAACCTTGTTGCTTTGAGCATATTTTATTAAATTTGCACGCACAAAATAGAGAAAACATATATCAATTATCATTGCACAAAGAAATTATGAACGAAAAAAGAGTTTACACCTTCGGTAACGGAAAAGCTGAAGGCAGAGCAGACATGCGTAACCTGCTCGGCGGTAAGGGAGCAAACCTTGCCGAGATGAACCTCGTAGGCGTTCCTGTACCTCCAGGCTTCACAATCACTACGGATGTATGTACAGAGTACTATGAAAAAGGAAAGGACGATGTCGTTGCACTTCTTAAGGACGACGTCGAGAAATCCATGAAACTCATCGAAGACACTATTGGAAAGAAATTCGGCGACCCTGAGAACCCATTGTTGGTTTCTGTACGTTCAGGAGCTCGTGCTTCGATGCCTGGTATGATGGATACTATTCTTAACCTGGGCCTTAACGACGAGGTTGTTGAGGGTCTTGCAAAGAAGACTAACAATCCTCACTTCGCTTGGGACAGCTATCGCCGCTTCGTTCAGATGTACGGTGATGTCGTTCTCGGTATGAAACCGGTCAACAAGGATGACGTTGACCCGTTCGAAGCTATCATCGAACAGGTTAAAGACCGTCGTGGAATTAAACTCGACTATGAACTTAACGTCGACGAACTGAAGGACCTCGTCAAGCTGTTTAAGGAAGCAATAAAGAAGCAAACGGGCTCTGACTTCCCGACAGACCCAGTAGAGCAGCTCTGGGGAGCTATCTGTGCCGTATTCGGAAGTTGGATGAACAAGCGTGCTATACTGTATCGCAAGCTGAACGGAATACCCGATGACTGGGGCACAGCTGTATCCGTGATGGCTATGGTCTATGGTAACATGGGCGATACCTCAGCTACTGGTGTATGTTTCAGCCGTGACGCCGCTACAGGAGAAAACATTTTCAACGGTGAATGGCTTAAGAACGCTCAGGGAGAGGACGTCGTTTCGGGTGTCCGCACACCGCAGCAGATTACGCTTGAAGGCTCTCGCCGCTGGGCAAAGCTGCAGGGCGTAAGCGAGGAAGAGCGTGCCAGCAAGTATCCTTCGCTCGAAGAGGAGATGCCAGAGGTTTACAAGCAACTCAACGAGATACAGGACAAGCTCGAAAAGCACTACCACGACATGCAGGATATGGAGTTCACCGTTCAGGAAGGCAAGCTTTGGTTCCTTCAGACACGTAACGGTAAGCGCACAGGAACCGCAATGGTAAAGATTGCAATGGACCTTCTGCACGAGGGACAGATTGACGAGAAGACCGCAATCGAGCGTTGCGAGCCTAACAAACTCGACGAACTGCTTCACCCTGTCTTCGATAAGGAAGCACAGGCAAGCGCCCACACGCTGACTCACGGACTGCCTGCATCTCCTGGTGCAGCAACCGGTCAGATTGTATTTTTCGCCGATGACGCCTCAAAGTGGCACGAGGACGGTCACAAAGTTGTAATGGTTCGTATCGAGACTTCTCCGGAGGACTTGGCCGGAATGTCTGCTGCAGAGGGAATCCTTACCGCCCGCGGTGGAATGACTTCTCACGCAGCCGTCGTAGCTCGTGGTATGGGTAAGTGCTGTGTATCTGGTGCAGGCAATATCCACGTCGATTACAAGAAGCGCACTGTCGAAATACACGGAAAAGTTCTTCACGAAGGTGACTACATCTCTATAAACGGCTCAACAGGTCAGGTCTATGAAGGCGAAGTAAAGACAAAGCCGGCTGAGGTTTCTGGCGATTTCGCAGAACTGATGAAGCTTTGCGACAAGTACAGCCGCATAGTTGTCCGCACCAATGCAGATACTCCTCACGACGCTGAGGTTGCTAAGCGCTTCGGTGCAGTTGGCGTAGGTCTCTGCCGTACAGAGCACATGTTCTTCGATAACGAGAAGATTAAGCCAATGCGCGAGATGATTCTCGCTGACACAACAGAAGAAAGAGAGAAGGCTCTTGCCAAGCTCCTGCCTCTGCAAAAGAAGGACTTCGTAGGCATTCTGAAGTGCATGGACGGCATGCCTGTCAACATCCGCCTGCTCGACCCACCACTCCACGAGTTCGTTCCTCACGATGAGAAGGGTCAGAAGACTATGGCTGAAGAGATGGGCGTTAGCCTTGAGAAGGTTAAGCAGCGTGTAGCTAGCCTCGAGGAGCATAATCCAATGCTCGGTCTTCGTGGCTGCCGTCTGGGCAACAAGTATCCTGAGATTACCACGATGCAGACCAAGGCTATCCTCGGCGCTGCCATCGAGCTGAAGAAGCAGGGATTGAACCCACAGCCGGAGATTATGGTTCCGCTCGTAGGAACATACAAAGAGCTCAAGGCTCAGAAGGAAATCATCAACAAGGCAGCAAAGGAAGTATTCGAAGAGGAAGGCGTTGAGATACCGTTCAAGGTCGGTACGATGATTGAAATTCCTCGTGCAGCCCTCACTGCAGATAAGATTGCAGAGTATGCCGAGTACTTCAGCTTCGGAACAAATGACCTCACGCAGATGACCTTCGGTTACAGCCGTGACGATATCAACAGCTTCCTGCCAAGCTACCTGAAGAATAAGATTCTTGACGTTGACCCATTCCAGGTACTCGACCAAGAAGGTGTAGGCCAGCTCATCAAGCTTGCTGTTGAGAAGGGTCACAAAACCCGTCCTGACATCAAGTGTGGTATCTGCGGTGAGCACGGCGGTGAGCCATCATCAGTCAAGTTCTGCCACCGCGCAGGTCTCGACTACGTCAGCTGCTCTCCGTTCCGTGTGCCAATCGCACGCCTCGCTGCCGCTCAGGCTGCTGTTGAAGAGTAATCCTCTTACAGAGATTTATACACATATTATATAATAAGTGCCGTACAAGGTTAACATCGCTTGTACGGCACTTTTTGTTTGGCCAAGTTTCAATATACCTAAAATTAAAAAAGAAAGACTTTGAAATTACAGCCAAAAATCTTACCTTTGCAAATCATAAAACAATCAATTTAAAACAAGTCTTATGTCGAAATACGATTATCTGATTGTCGGTTCCGGTCTCTTCGGTGCTACATTCGCCTATTTCGCCCACAAAGAGGGAAAGAAATGTCTTGTCATTGACAAGCGCCCGCAGCTCGGTGGCAACGTCTATTGTGAGAATATCAACGGCATCAATGTACATAAATACGGAGCGCACATATTCCATACGTCGAACAAAAAGGTCTGGGACTTTGTCAATTCTATAGTTCCTTTCAACCGTTATACTAACTCGCCGGTTGCAAACTACAAAGGTCACCTGTACAATCTGCCGTTCAATATGAACACATTCTATCAGATGTGGGGAGTGACGACACCTGAAGAAGCGAAGGCGAAGATAGACGAACAGCGTGCCGAAGCCCTCTTCAAGATGAAGGAGGACAATATAACAGAGCCCCGAAACCTAGAAGAGCAGGCATTGACCCTTATCGGCAAGGACATATACGAGAAGCTTATAAAGGGCTACACGCAAAAGCAATGGGGACGGAAGTGCACCGACCTGCCTGCGTTTATCATCAAGCGACTTCCCGTTCGTCTCGTTTTCGACAACAACTACTTCAATGACAGCTTCCAAGGGATACCTGTCGGCGGATACAACAAGCTCGTAGAGGGATTGCTTGACGGCGTTGAGACAAAGGTAAACGTCGACTTCTTTGACGACCGTGAGCATTGGGAATGTCTGGCCGATAACATTGTATACACGGGACAACTCGATGAGTTCTTCGATTATAAGTATGGTCACTTGAATTTCAGGACCGTCAGCTTTGAGAACGAGGTTAAAGACGTGCCGAACTATCAAGGCAACGCTGTCGTCAACTACACCGATGCCGAGACACCATACACCCGCATCATTGAGCATAAACACTTCGAGATGTTCGGTCAGCAGGTCTATGACACACCGAAAACCGTCATCAGCCGTGAGTACAGCACAGAATGGAAGCCGGGCATGGAGCCCTACTACCCTGTCAACGATGATGACAACAATGCCCTAGCCGACAAATACCGCTCTGAGGCAGCAAGCCTTGCAAGCAGCGGAGATGCCAATGGCAAGCACTTCATCTTTGGTGGACGACTGGCGGAATATAAGTATTACGACATGGCGCCAATCATTGAGAAGGTCATGAAACTGTTTGAAAGGTAAAAAAGTAAAAAAGTAAAAAGGTAGAAAGAAGGTGTAGCAAAGTTGCTATGTTGCCTTTAAGGCTGCCTTTTTATAAGGAAAATATTGTGGTTGAGTAATATTTCTATGGTAAAAATTTTGCCATTACCGTTTTTTATATTACTTTTGCAACCGCAATCGCCGATATGGCTCAGTTGGTAGAGCAACGCATTCGTAATGCGTAGGTCCCCGGTTCGAGTCCGGGTATCGGCTCATAACAAAGGAAATCAGGAATTTTATTTTTAAGCGGAATTAGCACATCGGTAGTGCACGGGCTTCCCAAGCCTGGGAGGCGGGTTCGATTCCCGTATTCC